>NZ_JBXBAV010000149.1:0-44982 GCF_056783245.1 Flavobacterium sp. TC780
GAATTTCACTATAGCAAAGATGAAATTTTAAAAGCTTATTTAAATGAAGTGAATTTGGGTCAAAGCGGCAACTATTCAGTTAATGGTTATGGTCTGGCATCTCAATTCTATTTTGGCTTACCGTTACGTGAATTGAATATTGCGCAACAAGCCTATTTAGTGGGTTTAGTGCAAGGTCCAACGCTTTATAATCCGTGGAAAAATCCTGAAGGTGGTCAAAAAAACGTCGTGATGTTGTGCTACATAACATGTTGGTGATGAATTATTTAACTCAAGAACAATATGAAAATAAATTGACATTCAAATAAGGCGCTATTTGACACTGCACGAGGAACTTAACCTTAGCAATACGTAACTGAACGAAGTACAATGCAATACCAATCGCCAAGGTTAAGTTCCTCGTGCAGTGTCAAGAGATCAGCACCTTATTTAAAGGGCGTGCAATTTCTTTTTCATATTGTTCTTGAGTTAAATAATTCATCACCAACATGTTATGTAGCACAACATCACGACGTTTTTTAGCACCTTCAGGATTTTTCCACGGATTATAAAGCGTTGGACCTTGCACTAAACCCACTAATAGGCTCTGTTTTGTGAATATTCAATTCACGTAACGGTAAGCCAAAATAGAATTGAGATGCCAGACCATAACCATTAACTGAATAATTGGCCTTGATCCAAATTCACTTCATTTAAATAAGCTTCTAAAATTTCATCTTTGCTATAGTGAAATTCAAGCAAAAAAGCCATCAGGGCTTCATTCACTTTACGTTTTAAGGTTTTTTCAGGGGTTAAAAAGAAATTTTTAACCAATTGTTGGTGTCAGTGTTAGGTGCTAGATCTCTTGACACTGCACGAGGAACTTAACCTTAGCAATACGTAACTGAACGAAGGCACACAACCACTCATCGTGAAGGTTTAACCGAGATCTACGAATGGAGTGTCAGCACCTTGGCGCTGCTTTGCGTTTGAGCGTTTGGCTTTACGCCGTTCACCGGCTGGTCATGGCTGGTGGATCGCCCAGAGGATCGGCGGCGTGGTGCTGGGGACGGCCACCTTTATGACCAACCGTTCGCGCCGTGACGATCGTTATCACGACGATGACGACCGTTACGTCGAAGATCAGGCAGAATCGGCAGAGAAAGGAGCAGCGCTTGCTGCGGCCTCGACGGCGGCTGTGGCCAACGCGGCGGAAGACGACGTCTTGTTGCAGCGCCTTCGGTGACGGAAACCGCCAAAATTGCGGCGGAAGAGGCTGAGGATCCGTTGCTTGAGCCGGCCTGCGGGCGAATGACGACGAAGATGCCGATGTCGCGCCTGTCGCGCCAGCGGTGGCTCGTGAAGCTGTTACCGCAGCCCCGGTTGTGGCACAGGCGCCGTCGGTTACGGTAGCTCCAACGGCTCCGGCCTCGGTGAACCAGAGTCCGATGAGTACGCGAGCGGAAAACAGTGCTCCACCGCTGTATTCATTTGAAATTCCTGAAGAGACGCCGACGCCGAAGGTAACGCGTCCGGCCGATCCTTACCAGGACGATGACGAACCGCGTATGGGGAACTGGGACGCGCCGGCAGTACGACCGTCGCACGATCGTTCTCCGTTTGATTTCTCCTGCTGCTCAACGCGATAGCGCTGACGTCAGTGCTCCTGGGCCGGTTTCAGTGCCGGTGAGCCTGCAGTGCCATCGTTCGGCAGCGTGAAACTTCAGGCGCAGGCTGCAGCAACGGCAAGCTGCTGGGCGCTGTTGCCGCCAATACCTTTATGCCGGCCTTTACGGCCACCAGCGACGCTAACTCGCAGGTCAAACAAGGCCTGGGGCCTGAGTTGCCGCGTCCGAATCCGGTGCGCATCCCAACCCGACGGGAACTGGCTTCTTACGGCATCAAGCTGCCTTCGCAGCGAATGGCCGAACAGGAACAGCGTAATCGTGGACGACGAGCCATTGCCGAATGCCAATGCTCTTCCGTCAGATCAAGACGATGAAGCTTTGCAGGAAGCGGCGCTGCGTCAGGCGTTTGCCGAGCAGCAAAACCAACGTTATGGCGCGGCAGACGCGCAGGATAACCAGGATGATGAGGCTGCTCTGCAAATAGGCCGAACTGCGTCAGGCGTTTGCCGAACAGCAGACGCAGCGCTATGGACAAGAGACTGCACCTTCGGTACAGCCAACTACGCCAGTAGATACTCGTAATGCGTTCGGCTTCTGCCCGACGGACGATCTGGTTGACGATGGCCCGGTTGAGCCACTGTTCACCCTGTCGCCACAGCTTGAAAGATCGCATTGAGCAACAAAGCAGGTGCTGACACTCCATTCGTAGGATCTCGGTTTAACCTTAGCAATACGTAATGAATCGAAGTACTACGAACAATTACGTATTGCTAAGGTTAATACATGCTCCTGTTGTTAGGGAGGCAGCACCTTGCTTCAATTCCGAAAACGTCAACGATCATACCACCTTTAGTTCTGCATTTCACAAAACCATTAACGATTTCACCTGTTTCGTTTGCAGCAATAACTCTATCCCATGATTTGATAGTACGTGCTTTTCTGTGAGATAATACTAATTGACCTGTTTTGTCCTCACGGATGTCGATTAATACTTCTACTTTGTCACCTACTTTTAAGTTTGGGTTGTAACGGAATTCGTTTAAAGAAATAACACCTTCCGATTTTGCGTTGATATCAACGATAACGTCTCTATCTGTAATTCTAACAACTACACCTTCTACTACTTCTTCTTGATCTGTAGCGATGAAAGTTTTTGATACTAAGTCTTCGAATTCTTGTAAGTTTTTCTCATCTACTGCATCGATACCTTCTTCGAAGTTATGCCAGTTAAAATTTGCTAAAAACTCTTCTTGTGATTTTAATTGTTCAGACATGCTGATAAAAATTTGTATTCTGTTTCTCTCGAGTTTCTTAAAGCGATAGAAAAAACAGAAGTTGTTTTACATAAATAGTTGATACCTAATGGAAACTCTTCTCTACCAAAAGGTTTGCAAAATTAATACATTTATTTGTACTGGCAAAATAAATCCAGATGATTATCAGCCAATTATTCAGGAGCAGGACTTTTACCTCTTTTCAGAACACGAAGTCCCGCTATCCGCTTCAATCTTTTGTGCCGAACCCCAGCACAAAAGGATTTTCACTTCTATCGGGCTAGATTAGAGGTTTAGTCTTTTTTAGGTGCTTATTCAGATTTACTAAACATACCTAATCCACCTTTGTCAAAGTTTAAAACTGACAAAGGTTTATTTTTCTTATTTTTACGCTATGGTCATGACACTCGAAGAAATAAAACTAAAAATCGATACTTTCCATAAAAATGGACAAGATCATCAATGCCATTTACTGGCTTTTAAAGAAATACAACCTCAAGAATTCCAACTTAAAAGGATTTGAGTTTAGAGAAAAAGCCGAACCTAGTTTTATTCTAATGACTACCGAAGGCGACTTTGGAAAACCACAAATCATCAGGATTCCAGAAAATACTTTCGAATTTCCGCTGGAGTTAATGCTCATTCTTATTGCTCACGAAATGGTTCATGTCAATCAAAAAACCATAAAACCTTATGTTTTAGATAAAAACGAACGAGAATGGCAAGCTTATTACGAAATGAATTTTAGTATTCTGTTTCCACATTTACCCGAAATCTCCAACTTTCATAAGAAATTCTTCGCCAACAAAGGTTTAGAATACTACAACCGAATGGGAGAAGACTCTGAACTGCAACAAAAATATGCTAAACAGAAAGATGAAGTAGAAAAACTAATTGCTTCGTTGGGATAAATTTATTCTACTATTTATCAATCTTTTATTTCTAGTATTTCTTTCAAATCCTCTATCGCTAGATTACATTCCTCGTTATAATTTATTATACCAAATATCAAGAACAAAATCATAAACAATGCACATACTAATTCCTGAATATCTAGATGCGAAAAGAGATTTTTAATTATAATAAAGATAGCCAAGAACGAAAACACATAAAATAGTATCGTAGGAAATAATTCAGATCTAATATCAATATAAACGACTACTTTAGAATCTTCGTTTTCAATAAATCCATTGATTTCAGGCAATAAGGGATTTCTATAATTCAATATACGCTGAACCGTAAACTGATCATCGGTAAGATCTCCTTCAAACTTTTGTTCCCTCACTTTAGAAAAAAGACCATATTTAAAAGCGGAATCATCAACAAAGTCGATATTCTTATCTAGATTATTAAAAACCTCTTTAAAAGTCAAATTAGGTTCTAGTACATATTCCTTAGCCGAAAACAATACCATTTTGCGAAATGTCAAAGCCATTTTTAGATAGTTTTAAATGCAAAAACAAATATATAAGTATTTAGCTCCAATAATCTAAATTGATTTAGATTATAAAAAGCATTCTACATTGTAAATAAAAAAAACCATTTTCTACAAGTAGAAAATGGGCTTTTAAATATAATTAACGAGTTCTTAATGACTCATATTTTCAAATTCTTTCGGATCATGCTTGTGTTTAAATAAAATCGCAAAAGCAATTGCAATTACCAAAGCATAAACTGCAAATGACAACCAGATATTATGCCAGTCTTTCATTAATATTTCACTACCAAAAACGCCATCAGCAGAAACGGTATTTCCGTGACTTTTTACAAAATCCAACATCTTAGGATTTGTAGATTCTGTTTGAAGAAAACCAGCCAATTCAGACGAGTTTTTAAATGATTTTGTAAAATATCTATCTATAGCCCATCCTGAAGTTAAACTACCGAGGATAGCTCCTACTCCATTAGTCATCATCATAAATAATCCTTGTGCTGAAGAACGTATTTTAGAATCTGTATTGCTTTCTACAAATAACGAACCTGAGATATTAAAGAAGTCAAATGCCATTCCGTAAACTACACACGACATAATAATCATCCATAAACCGTTTACTGGATCTCCAAAAGCAAATAATCCAAAACGCAATACCCAAGCAAGCATACTTATAAGCATTACTTGTTTGATTCCGAAACGCTTTAAGAAAAATGGAATTGCCAAGATAAATAAGGTTTCTGAAACCTGAGAAATTGACATGATAATAGTGGAGTACTGAATTACAAATGAATCAGCATATTTTGGAAAATGCTTGAATTCATCTAGAAAAACATCTCCATAAGCATTTGTAAGCTGTAAAGCGCCTCCTAAAAACATAGAAAACACAAAGAACAATGCCATTTTATAGTTTCCAAATAATTTAAAAGCCTCTAAACCTAAAGTTTCAACTAATGAAGCATTTTCTTTAGTCAAACGCTGAGGTTTACATTTTGGCAATGTAAATGAATATACTCCCAATACTAAAGCTGCAAATCCAGCAATGTAAAATTGATATTCTGTTGATTTGTTTCCACTTAGATTAGTAATCCACATTGCAACAATAAAACCTATGGTTCCCCATACACGAATGGGCGGGAAATCTTTTACGATATTTTTATTATTTAATTTTAAAGAAGTATATGATATTGAATTACTTAACGCAATTGTTGGCATATAACAACACATTGCAGCAAGCATAACATATATAAAAAGATCTGGAGTTGTTACTTGAGCAATTCCAAACAAAACTAAGGCATATGCGATATGTAAACCTCCGTATAATTTTTCGGCATTAATCCATCTGTCGGCAATAATCCCTGTAAGAGTTGGCATAAATAAAGAAGCAATTCCCATGGTTCCAAAAACTAAACCAAATTGAGTTCCTTCCCAATTCTTAGTCCCAAACCAATAATTTCCGATTGTAATAAGCCACGCTCCCCAAACAAAAAACTGAAGAAAGCTCATTATAATCAATCTGTTTTTAATTCCCATATGATGAATTGTCTTTAAAATAAAATTAGGCGGTAAAACTACTATTTAAAATGAAATCTGCAAAGAATTAAACTGTTTTTACAACATCATTCACTAATTCCATAACAGCTGCAAATTGTTCTTCTTTGTTTAGGTATGAATTATCAATTTCTACAGCATCTTCTGCAATCACCAATGGCGAGTCTTCACGGTGTGTATCGATATAATCACGTTCTTCAACATTTTTTAATACTTCTTCATAAGATACGTCATCTCCTTTTTCCTGCAGCTCATCAAAACGCCTTTGCGCACGGGTGCTAGCACTTGCAGTCATAAACACTTTAAGTTCTGCATCAGGAAAAACTACTGTTCCTATATCCCTGCCGTCCATAACAATGCCTTTATTTTTACCCATTTCCTGTTGCTGTTCTACCAATTTAGAACGCACCTGAGAAACTTCGGCAACTTTGCTTACAAAATTAGAAACTTCAATTGTTCTAATTTCTTTTTCTACATTTTCGCCATTCAAATACATTTCTCCAAAACCTAATTCAGGATTAAACTGAAAAACCAATTGAATCGAAGGCAAACTAGCAACTAATTTTTCTTTATCAAAAGAATCTGCACTTATATATCCGTTTTTCATTGCATAAAGCGCTACAGCTCGATACATAGCCCCTGTATCAACATACACATACTCTAATTGTTTTGCTAATTGTTTTGCCAAAGTGCTTTTTCCAGTCGATGAAAATCCATCGATTGCTATCGTTATTTTTTTCAAAATAGTATTTTATTATTTTTAATTATTTTATGTTTCTAGTAGTAAATATCCATAATGATATTTGACTTAGAAGTATCGATTATTTTTTCGATCCTTTTAAAAAAGTCTTCATTAACCATTGGGCATCCATGGCTATTTGAGATATAATAGTCCTGCTCTTCACACGGAACAGCTGAATAATGATGTAAAACTATGGCTCTTTTTAGTGCATTATTATTAGTTTGATCCAGACCTAACAATCTATATGCCTTCCCAAAAATTCCTTTATATGCCTTTTCTATTGAGTACCTTCCTAATGATGTAGCCTTTGAATCTGGCAAATTACTAAATTTCAAACTTCCTCTAACTCCAGTCTCCGAACCTGATCCATGTGCTACAAGTCCCTCATCTATAATAGTATTGTTTACTAAATCATAAACAAAAAAGCGGTTTTTACCTGATTTTATTTTCATATCAATCAGGAAAGCTATTTTAGTATTATACTTAGAATTACTACTTATCATTGTCCTTAATTCTCTTACCTGATCATTAAGCCTTATAATATCAGCATCACTAATGCTTTCTATTTGATATGTGTTTTTTGAGGTGGTAAATAAACCCGACCAAACAAATAATATTAAATAAAACACTTTCATAAACTTAATCTTGAAAATTAATCGTCAATCCAAAAAGATTTGTATTTGCTCCCAAACTATATCTGGAGTAAGAATAATTAAACTTTAGTTTATTTAATTTTAATCCAAAACCTAGTGACATTCCAGAAAAATTACGTTGTTCTAAAATTCGCAATTCTTCACCTCTTCTAAAATTATAACCTACACGAAAGTTAAATGCTCTTCTAGGAAAAAGCTCCACTCCTAGAATTACATGTCGCAATGCATTATTAAAAAAAGACACCTTCTCTTCGTTAGTAGTTCCATCTATATTTGTTGTACCTCGCACTGGGTTTGAGAAAGCAAGGTTCCATTGTTGTAAATTCTCTAATGTAAGATGCCATCTAATAGGTACATTTTCTAATTCCTGCGAAACCCCAGCCATTACCTCCAAAGGCAATTTTTCATGAATTCCTGAATAAGTGCTAAATTGGGTTCCTATATTTCGAATAACCAAAGCCCAATTTATATCATTTTTCTCATCAATGTAGAGCATTCCTAAATCTACTGCACCTCCGAAAGAGTGATAACTCTCTAAAGTCGAAGAAATTAATTTAGCATTTGCCCCAATATGTATATCTGTATATGGAATATTATAAGCATAACCAAAAGAGAGTGCTGCTTCACTTCCTGTAAAGTCCGAAGTTGCCTGACCATTTTCGTCATATCCATCAAAATTCCCATAATTCACATAAGTAATACCTGCCTGGAAAGTTTGCAAATGCTGATCATACGTATAAGCATAAGAACCGCTTCCGTAGGTTACTTCTCCATAATAACTTCCGTAATTTAAAGCAAGATGATTACTCATATCCTGATTTAAAGTTGCTGGATTAAACAAAACCTGATTCACATCATCATCATAAATGGTGATTGTCTTACCTCCTAAAGCTGCTTGCCTTGGTGAAGGCATTAAATTTAAAAACTGATAGGTATACTTACCTCCTATTTGCCCGTACGAAACAGCGCAAAAAGTAAATAAATAAAAGAATCCCAGTTTTTTCAGCATACTTATATATTGCTTTTCCTTTTACTAAAACGTAGCTGCGAAGATAAAATTATAATATGACAAATAACAAATTGTCGTTTTCAAATTAAAATAAAAAAATCCAAATCCTAAAACCAGATATAATCAGGTTAAGGACTTGGATTTTTATAATTACTATCAGTTACTATTACAAACTAAAATAGAATCCATTATTTCAATTCTTTAGCATTTTTAACTTTCTGATCTGTTAAAGCCAAAGCTAAAACTTCTCCCATCTCTTTTACGTAATGAAAAGTCAAACCATCTAAATATTCTGGTTTTATTTCGTCAATATCACTTTTATTTTCATGACATAAAATAATTTCTTTAATATTAGCTCTTTTAGCCGCTAATATTTTCTCTTTGATTCCACCAACTGGTAATACTTTCCCACGTAAAGTAATTTCACCAGTCATTGCAATATTTTTCTTCACCTTAATTTGCGTCAATAAAGACACTAATGAAGTTAACATAGCAATACCTGCACTCGGACCATCTTTAGGAGTTGCTCCTTCTGGTACATGAATATGAATGTTATATTTCTGGAACAATTCTGGATTCAATCCTAATTTCTTAGTATTTGCCTTAATATATTCCAATGCAATTGTAGCCGATTCTTTCATTACAGTTCCTAAATTTCCTGTAATAGTCAAAGCACCTTTTCCTTCTGATATTAATGATTCTATAAAAAGAATATCTCCACCAACGCTTGTCCAAGCAAGTCCAGTAACTACACCAGCAACATCATTAGTTTCGTATTTATCACGTTCTAATCTTGGCACACCTAATATCTTAACAATATCTTCCGTCGGTAACTTTTTTATTGTACTCTTCTTCCATTGCTACCGATTTGGCAGCATTACGAATTACCTGTGCAATTTTATTTTCAAGATTACGTACACCTGATTCTCTAGTATATCCTTCAACAATTTTTTCTAATTGTTTTTTACCAATAGCCAAATCTTTAGTAGTTAAACCATGAGCCAAAAGTTGTTTTGGAAACAAATGCTTACGTGCAATTTCTACTTTTTCTTCTATTGTATATCCAGACATTTTAATCACTTCCATTCTATCTTTTAATGCTGGCTGAATAGCCGACATACTATTAGAAGTAGCGATGAACATTACTTTTGATAAGTCATATCCCATTTCTAGGAAGTTATCATAAAAAGCATTGTTTTGTTCTGGATCCAAAACTTCTAATAAAGCAGATGATGGATCTCCACTATTACTGTTTGATAGTTTATCGATTTATCTAAAACAAATACCGGATTAGAAGTTCCTGCTTTTTTCAAGCTTTGAATAATTCTACCTGGCATTGCTCCAATATATGTTTTTCTGTGTCCACGAATTTCAGCTTCGTCACGCAAACCACCAAGTGAAATACGTACATACTCTCTTCCTAAAGCTTCAGCAACAGATCTTCCTATTGAAGTTTTTCCAACTCCTGATGTCCTGTTAAACATAAAATTGGTGATTTCATATCATTTCGCAATTTTAAAACTGCCAAATGTTCAATCATTCTTTTCTTTACTTCTTCTAAGCCAAAATGATCTCTATCAAGAATTTTTTGAGCTTGTTTTAAATCAAAATTATCTTTAGAGAATGTTCCCCAAGGCAATTCTAAAAACAACTCCAAATAATTTCTTTGAATACCAAAATGTGGTGATTGCGGATTCATTCTTCGCATTTTAGACAATTCCTTTTCGAAATGTTTTTGCGTTTTCTCATCGCAAACTTTTTCTTTGGCTTTCTCGCTCATTTCGTCCATTTCTTCCTCTTGCGAAACTCCACCTAATTCCTCTTGGATGGTTTTCATTTGCTGATGCAAGAAATATTCACGTTGTTGCTGATCTAAATCAAAACGAACTTTAGATTGAATATCGTTTTTCAATTCTAATTTCTGCAACTCAACGTTCATGTAACGCAATGTTTCAAGCGCACGTTCTTTTAAGCCATTTATCGATAATAAATCTTGTTTTTCTTTAACCGATAAATTCATATTCGATGAAACAAAATTGATTAAAAATGATTGGCTTTCAATATTTTTAATTGCAAATGTAGCTTCTGAAGGAATACTTGGACTTTCTTTAATAATTTGAATAGCTAATTCTTTTATAGAATCAACAATAGCATTAAATTCAGTATCATTTTTTCTCTGGGCGAGCTTCCTCTACATCTTTTACATTTGCAGTGATATATGGTTCTTCTGAAATTACTTCAGCAATTTCAAAACGCTTTTTTCCTTGCAAAATAACTGTAATATTTCCGTCAGGCATTTTTAGTACTCGAAGAATTCTTGCAACTGTTCCTACCTTATTGATATCATCTTTAGATGGATCTTCGTCCTCTTTCATTTATCTGAGAAACGACTCCAATGATTTTATCACCAGCATTTGCATCGTTTATAAGCTTTATAGATTTATCTCTCCCTGCAGAAATCGGAATAACAACTCCTGGAAATAAAACAGTGTTACGCAAAGGCAAAATTGGTAGCGAAAAAGGCAACTCTTCGTTATTCATTTCTTCCTCATCTTCAGGAGTCAATAATGGTATTAATTCGGCTTCAGAATCAAATTCCTGAAGTGACATATTGTCAATAGTAAGTATTTTATGATTTGACATAGTATAATATAAGTCGTTTTGTCATTAAAAAATAAATTCATATTGCAAATTACGGGATAAGCAGTCTACGTTCCATGTAAAACCTCTACAAGCCCCCTATTTATTTGCACAGCAATAAAAATAGACAATCATTATGCCAAAACAGATGTAAAGAAGAATTTTGATTTATAAGTCAATTCTAATCTTTACCAGATTGAGCTATTTTAAATTAATTCGTAAATATAAAAATACCGAAAATGTTTTTGGTATTTACTTTTAGGTCCAACAATTATTTCAACGTATAAGTGACTAACTCAGTAGTACCTTCTTCCGATGTGTACGTTTTAACTTCACCTAATGCCATTACTATATCTGCTGTTTTTTGAGAAACTCTAAATTCAATTACATTATTATATTTTACACCTCTAACGGCTAAAGAAGTTCCCTTTTCTAGAATAGTACCTGTATAGTCTACAGTAGTATTCACAGGTGGAACATTCGATAAATTATAAGTTATTTTATAAGAATAATATCCAGTCCATGATTCATTTACATCTAAATAATCTTTTAATAAAAGAGATTCATAAGCTGGTATTTCTCCTGTAGTATTTCCTTGTTCAAAGCTAACCATATCCATTTTAATATAATAATCACCTTTGTCTTTTCGCATAGAATAAGAAGCTGTACTCTTAATTCCCTCTCCCCACACCTGCAAATTGGTCAAATTTATAATAGGTATGCCCATCTACATCTTCAGAAGAAATAATTTTCATTGTATATTCATTTCCTCCAAGACTCGATACCCACTGATTTCCTATAGCTGTTGGCCAATAATCTCCTGTTGAATCCTTAGTGTCGCTTTCATCTGTCGCATCACTTTGACATGAAATAAAAAGAAATATTGTTACAAAAAGCGTTAAGATAAAAGTAATTTTTTAATGCTATTTCTTAACCAACTTGTAACCAACACAATATAATCTATACTAATGTATTTATGACCTTTTATATCCTTTATTAAAACACAAATAATCAATAAGTTTATTTTTTTTTAATATAAAAAACAAAAAACTGTAACAAACCAAAAAAAGCAAAGTCATTATTAAAAACCATTAGACGCTACTTGAATATAACCAACCAAAATATCGAAGAATTAATAATATTGTGCAAACAAAAGAATCAAAAAGCACAATTTGAAGTATACAACAGGTACTGTAAAGCTATGTATAATGTTGCGTATCGTATTGTAAAAGACGAACACTATGCTCAAGATGTTATGCAAGAAGCTTTTCTTAAAGCATTCACCAAAATTGATGACTACAAACAAGAAGTCGCTTTTGGAGCTTGGCTCAAGAAAATCGTAATTAATTACAGTATTGATTTTTACAAAAAAAACAATAAGTTTCAAATAGAAGATCTTAGTAAGACTTTATACAAAATAGAAGAAAGCGATAGTTTCTTTTCTGAAAATCTAGATTTAGATTCTCTAAAAGTAAAACAAGTCATGGAAGCTATTTTAAATTTAAAGGACAACTATCGAATGGTTTTAACCTTATTTTATATTGAAGGGTACGATCAAGAAGAAATAAGTGAAATACTTACTATTAGCTATGCCAATTGCCGGACCACATTGAACAGAGCTAAAAACAGTTTAAGAAAAGAATTAGAGGAAATATGAACTCGCCTTTAACAAAAAGTTTGTGCAAACAAACATCAATGAATAAAATGGCGATACTATATATCACCTCTAAAAAATAAAATTTGGATGTATGAAAAAGGAAAATGACAAATTAGACCAATTATTTGAAAAATTTGAAAACCAGTGGGATATTCAGGAAATGAACCCCCAACATGAAGCAGATTTTTTAAATAAATTAAAGAAAACAAAACCGAAAAAGAATTACACAATTACGTATGCTATCGCAGCTTCGATAGTACTTATGTTGGGAATTTCTGTGTTTTTTAATTCCAATCAAAAACCAAAAGAATTAAAATTTGCCTCACAGGAAACCAAAAGAACCGATTCAATTTTTGGAGCTCTAATTGCCAATGAACTTGAAAAACTTCATGACAAGAAATCTCCCGAAAATGAGCAAATAATTAGCGACGCGCTTAAACAAATGAAAACAATGGATAATGATTATGCAAAAATCATTACCGAATTACAAAAAAATGGCGAAAACAAACAAATTATTTATGCCATGATTAGCAATTTACAAACCCGTATTTCATTCTTGCAAAATGTATTGACACGCATTGACGAAAATGAAAAATTTAA
Source organism: Flavobacterium sp. TC780 (assembly GCF_056783245.1). Lineage (NCBI taxonomy): Bacteria > Pseudomonadati > Bacteroidota > Flavobacteriia > Flavobacteriales > Flavobacteriaceae > Flavobacterium > Flavobacterium sp. TC780. The sequence goes on from NZ_JBXBAV010000149.1 coordinate 13,166, forward strand.
AAACAGCACCCATGAAAAAACACTATAGCATACTTATTTTACTACTGATAATTCCTTTTTTAGGATTTGCAAGCGATGATAGCTATTCAACAAAACAAAAAACTATCAAGAAAACGTATATCGTTAACTCCAATGCTGGAATAGATATAGATAACAGGTACGGAAATATCTCTGTATCAACATGGGATGAAGATAAAATTGATCTTGAAGTTATCATCAAAGTATCTGGGAATAATGAAAACTGGGTAAACGAAAAATTAAACAGTATTAACATCGACATTACAGCATTAAAATCGATGGTTACTGCTAGTACAAACATTGGAAAATCAACATACAAAAGCAAAGGGAGCAGCAATAGTTTTGAGATTAATTATATCCTCAAAATACCTAAAAACGGAACTGTAAAACTTAACAATAAATACGGGAACATTACCACTGGAGACTTAGCTTCGACTGCAAATATCTTTTGTAAATATGGTAAAGTTAACCTTGGAAGACTTAATGGCAATACAAATACTATTCATATAGAATATTGTCAAAACTCGAATATTCAGTACATTAAAAACGGAAATATTGAAGCTCGTTATTCTGGTTTAAAAATTAGTGATGCTGGTAAGATCAATCTAGACACCAATTATACTGATGTTATTATGGGTGACTCTCAAAATATAAAATACGATTGTAATTACGGAACTTTTAAATTTCAAAAAACTGGTACAGTTGCAGGAGCAGGAAATTATTTGAATGTCAATATTGGTGAAATTTTAAACACTTTAAGTGTTGATCTTAACTATGGTAATTTAATAGTAGGGATTATAAATGAGAATGCAAATAATATAACAGTTAGCTCTGGATATTCAGATGTATCACTAGGATATGATAGCAACTATGCATTTGATTTTGATATTTCGACAAAATATTCTGGTATAAAAACAGATTCTTCGATGCAGATTTCGAACAATGAAGAAAAAAGCAATGCAAAAAAAGTTAGTGGTTTTTACAAGAAAAAAAATCAGAATAAAGTAGTTCTTACCTCAAACTATGGAAATATCACATTAATTAAAAAACAATAATCTAAAATCAATCAAAAAATGAAAAAATCAATTCAATTATTAGTTTGCAGTGTATTCTTTTTAAGTACAGTTGCTAATGCACAATGGTCTAAAGAACGTATCAAAGGAAATGGAAAAGTTGTAACCAATACTCGCTCAACTGCCACTTATGACGATATTAAAGTAATGGGATCCTTTGATGTCGATTTAGTTTCAGGAAAAGAAGGTGCTATTACAGTAAAAGCCGAAGAAAACTTACAACCTTACATTAAAATTGAAGTTGAGGGTAATATACTTAAAATTTACACCGAAAAAAATAAAAACATCAGTGCTAGTACTGGTAAAAAAATTCAGATTACCATTCCTTTGAGAAAATATCTAATGTTTCCCTTTCTGGTTCAGGCGATGTAACTTCTAAGAATACTATAAAATCTGATGTTTTTTCTGCGTCACTGTCTGGTTCTGGCAACTTAAATCTAGACGTTGATTTAGATATCTTTAATCTTGTTATAAGTGGTTCTGGAGATGCTGTTGTAAAAGGAAATACAGGGGATTTTAAAAGCAAATTATCAGGCTCTGGTGATATTGATACCTCTTCATTAAAAGCTAAAAATGTAGACTTTACTATTTCTGGATCTGGTGATAGCAAAATATTTTGTAGTGAAAATCTAAAAGCTAGAGTATCTGGTTCTGGAGATATAAAATATAAAGGAGATCCTAAAACAAAAGACACCAAAGTAAGTGGATCAGGAAGCATCTCAAAAGCATAAAAATAGAATCGTAGAAAAGCAATAATTATTAAAATATAATTATTGCTTTTTTATTAAGCATCGCTTTTATCCCCTACTCTGCTTAAAATTTCGTGCCCAGAAATAGAGAGCAGCAGTCGTTTTCTACAAAAAAACATTCAAACTAGATTCATCAAATAAATTAGCAGTTGAAATGCTTAAAGAAATTTTAAACAAATAATAGTACTTCGCCATGCATAAGAAAATCATGGCGGAGTTTTTTTTTAGTGCTTATTAAATATAAGTAATGATTTATTTATCTAAAGTTGCTGTTTTAGGAATTCTTCTTAATAGAAAAATAGCAACAACGAAAAAGACTCCTAAAATTACAATGGCCGCACGTGGGCTTCCAGTTATCTGATCGATAATCCCGTAACACACATTCCGATTACAATTCCGATTTTTTCAGCAACATCATAAAAACTAAAAAATGAAGCAGTATCTTCTGTTTCTGGTAATAATTTAGAGTATGTAGAACGTGACAAAGCCTGAATCCCACCCATTACAAGTCCAGCTATAGTTGCCATTACGTAAAAATGCATTGGTAAAGTAACAAAATAAGCGCCAACACTACAAAGTACTGCCCAAACAATATTAATGACAATTAAAGTTGGAATATTTCCAAATTTTGCAGAAGCTCTTGAAGTTAAAACAGCTCCTAAAACTGCAACTAATTGTATTAATAAAATACAAATAATTAAACCAATTGTACCCTCTTCTTTTGTTGGCCATTTAACTTCCTGTGCTCCAAAATAGGTAGCTACAAGCATTACAGTCTGTACAGCCATACTTGAAACAAAAAAACCTCCTAAATACCGTTTCAATGGAATATTTTGTTTTAATAAAGCCCAAACCTTCTTTAGCTCTTTGAAGCCATCAAATATGATGTGTTGGGATAACTTTTGACCCGTTTTTTTATTTCCTTTTGGCAAATAATAGTATGTATATTGACTAAATAATATCCACCAAGCACCGACCATTAAGAACGAATATCGCATTGCTTTCATTGCTGCTTCTCCATCGGTTCCTGTGATTCCAAAAAGTTTTGGTTTCATTATCATTGCTAAATTGATTATCAATAAAATCACACTTCCAATATATCCTAAGAATATCCTTTGGCACTAATTTTATCTTGTTGCTCTACAAAAGCAATATCTGGCAAATAGGAATTATAAAAAACCAAACTTCCCCAATATCCTAATAAACCAAGAAAGTAATCCCAATCCAACATATATATTTTCCAGATTAAACCAATATAATCCCATACAAGACAAGGCTCCTAAATACAAAAGAATTTCATGAACCATTTTTATTCCCCACATAATCTGCAATTCCGGATAATAATGGTGAAATAAAAGAAACAACCAAAAAAGCCATCGCTGTTACAAAACTAATCAAAGCTGAATTTTTAAGATTCATTCCAAAAACTTCAAATAATGATCTCCTTAGAAAATAAAGCATCATAAAATATCGGAAATACTGCTGATGCAATAGTAAGGGTATAAACTGAATTTGCCCAATCATAAAATGCCCATGCATTTAGCAATTTTTTATCTCCTTTTTGTAAGTTTTTCATAGAAATAGTTTCATTAATAGGTTACGAATTTATCTAAATTTTATTATAATTGAATCGTTTTTTAATAAATCATATATTAATAAATCATCGACCGGCTTAAATAACTGAACAATAACCACATAAAAAAGAAAAAGCTACCTTAAAAAGATAGCTTTATTGAAAATCAATGATTTTAGAAATCAATATATTTTATTTTATTTGATAATACCTACTTTGAGTGCTGTTGCTTTTGCTTGAGGAATTAATGCATTTAAATTAGCAATTCTAGTTGCATCAGACGGGTGTGTACTTAAGAAACTCTGGGTTTGCCCCGATGATTGAGCCGACATTCTTTTCCAAAAAGCAATAGAGTCATCTGCATTATATCCTGCAATTGCCATAAGCGTCAATCCTATTTATCAGCTTCACTTTCGTTATTTCGACTAAATGGCAGCATTACTCCTACTTGTGATCCGATCCCATAATATTTTTGCCACATTTCTTGTTTATCAGCACTTTGACTACCTGTAACAGCAGCAACACCTACTGCACCTAGTTGCTGTAACTGTGCAGCACTCATACGTTGTGCTCCATGATTAGCCAAGGCATGTGAAACTTCATGTCCTAGAACAGTTGCTAAACCAGCATCATCTTTAGTCACTGGCAAAATCCCTGAATAAACCACAATTTTACCCCCTGGCATGCACGCGGCATTCACTTCTTTATTATCAACTAATTTATATTCCCAGCGATAATCCTTAAGATATTGTGATTGCCCTAAATAGGTTAAGTATTTTTCAGCAGCCGCTTTTATTTTCATACCAACCTTTTCAACTCTTTTGGCATCGGCAGTACCGGTTATAACTTTATTTTCTTTGAGAAAAGTATTGTACTGCTGAAACGAAGACGGAAACAGCTCACTATTAGAAACAAAATTAAGACTCTTTTTTCCCGTAACAGGATTTACTGCACATGAATACACTGCTGCTATAGTAAAAATCCCCAATAATAATTTATTTCTCATGACTTTTAGATTTAATAACACACAAAAATACGATTATTCTAAATTCATTTTTTATACAATTCATTTAAAAAATATCATAATTAAAATTATTCTCCATACATAAGTTACCTTAATAGGTTCTAACATATCAATACATTTTATTAATTGTCTTACTTTTATATTTTTAAATCCAAATATTCTAAAAGCGCTATAAAACCTATTATAATGTCAAAAAAAACGTCTAGTCCCACAGAATCATTAAAAGTTCCTCGATTTATTATAGTAACAGGTAAACTTCTTTCTTTTATTTCGCCTAAACTAGCTACTTCATATGCTACGAAACTTTTTATAACTCCAATAAAACATAAGGTTCCTAAAAGAGAGTTAGAAATGGATCGTAAAAGCATACAAAGCACTATCAAAATACCTGCAATTAACAGCGAAGTTGTTGTCTATAAATTTGGTAAAAGCGATAAAAAAGTGCTCTTGGTTCATGGTTGGTCTGGACGTGGTACACAATTATTTAAAATTGCCGACGAACTATTAAAACATGGCTATGAAACCATTAGCTTTGATGCATCCTGCACACGGAAAATCTCCTGCAAGACTACTCATATGGTTGATTTTATTGCTTCAATTTTAGAAATTGAAAAACAATACGGCCCTTTTGAAGCTGCTATCGGACATTCATTAGGAGGCATGTCTGTATTAAATGCTATCAAACAAGGCTTAACTATTAATCGTGCAGTTATCATAGGCAGTGGTGATATTGTTCAGGACATCATTGATGATTTTGTTGCTAAACTAGAATTAAAACCAGATATCAGTATTCGTTTACGTGCTTATTTTGAAAACAAGCACAAAATAAAAATGAATGATTTTTCGGCATATGTAGCCGCTGCTGATGTAACTATTCCTGTTTTGGTTATCCATGATAAAGATGACCCAGAAGTTGCTGTAAAAGCTGGAATTCATGTTAATGAACATTTAAAGAATGGTACATTAGTATTAACCGAAGGATTAGGACATCGCAAAATTTTGGGCAATACAAATGTTATTAATAAAACAGTGCAATTTATTGAACATAAGTAATTAATTTTGTTAGTCTTACTTTTTGACAAAAAAAATAAAAAACAATGAAATATCCAATCGAAAAAACAGAACAGGAATGGAGAGAGCAGCTTGGTAACGACCGTTATCAAGTACTTCGCCAAAAAGGAACGGAACGCCCTCATACTGGAGAATACAATCTTCATTTTGAAAAAGGGGTTTATTGTTGTGGAGCTTGTAATGAGCCCTTATTTGAGAGTAATTCAAAATTTGATGCGCATTGCGGCTGGCCTTCTTTTGATGAATCGATTCCCGGAAAAGTTGAATATATCACAGATACAAGTCATGGCATGAAACGAACAGAAATTTTATGTGCCAATTGCGGGAGCCACTTAGGGCACGTATTTGATGATGGCCCAACTAAAACAGGACAACGCTATTGTGTAAACTCTTTATCGATAGATTTTAAAGACAAATAGTCATGGATTTATTTGGCCAATCTCCAAACTGGAAAGTGATCCTAGAACCGATTCTAACAAAGTATAAAGGCAGAAAGCATCCTTTAGATTATCAGAATACCTATCAATTACTTGTAATGGTAGTATTATCAGCTCAAGATTCTGATGCTAATATCAATTCGATTGCGCCTACATTTTTTGCAAAATATCCGAAAGTAGGTGGAAAGTCTTGCGGCGACTAATATAGAAGAACTCTTTACCTATATTAGTAAAGTTATAAATACAGAACTAAAGCAGAATGGTTAATTGAAATTGCAAATACAATTAAAAAGAATGAAAATATCCCGATGACCATGAAAGATTTGGTGGCATTAAAAGGTATTGGCCGAAAATCTGCAAATGTAATTTTAAGAGAATCAAACAAACCTGCTGAAGGCATTATTGCAGATTTACATGTGATACGTGTTGCCCCAAAGAATTGGACTAACAAAAGAAGTCGAAAATGTAATGAGAGTAAAAGAACTGATGCAGGTGCTTCCAAAAGACATTTGGGGGAGAAATAGGAATGGCAACTTTTTAGGAAGAGAAGCTTGCCGCCCAAAACCAAAATGTAATGAATGCCTTATCAACCCATATTGCAATTATTACCTTAGCCTGGAATAATTACTTTTTTATAAATAACAAAGAAAGACGCATGCGGTACTTCTCTACAACGTATTTCACTATAAAGCATAAAAAAAACCGAGTATACATCTCGGTTTTTTATGCTTGTAAAATAATTTTACATTTTTGCTTTCAATGCTTTGTATTCAGCAGTCATTTCTAATGCACTGTAAACATTTAAAAGTGTTTTAGATATATCCTCGTTTTTAGGATCTAACTCAACTGCTTTTTTAAGGTATGGAATTGTACTTTTAAAAAGATTATTTCTTTTAACTTTCAATTCATCATAACGCTTCATGTCTTTTGCTGAGGTTCCAAGTTTGTTCATCTCATCAATGATCGGTTTCTCATCCTCTAATTTTAATGCAGCTAGTTAATATAAGCATTAATATAATCAGGTTTGATTTCGATTACTTTAGTGTAATATTTCTCAGCATCAGCAGTATTTTTAGCATTTCCGCTAAGTACTCCTAAATTAAAAAGTAAATCAGGATCGTTTGGATTATTTTTCAAAACTTCACCGATTAATTTTTTATAAGTCTCATAATCTTTAGTTTCCAAATATAAATTTGCTTCTGTTAAAATCAGAGAACTATCTTCTGGATTTGCAGCTCTTGCTTCAGCTATAGCTTTTTTAGCTTCTTCAGTTTTACCATTTTGAACTAAGATAAGAGAGATATTTTTATAAATCTCACCTCTTTTAGAAGGAGAAACTTCTACTCTTGGTTTTTCATGAGTTCCAAGCTTAATAGCTAAATCTCTTTCATTTGCAGTAGCGAAAGCATTCTCTTCTCCTGAAAAGTTTGTTTGTAGCTAAATAACTAGTTCCTTTTCCCGAATAGTTAAGTTTTTTCAACTCTTCATATAATGGTAAAGCTGCAGTAAAATCTCCAGCATTTACATAAGTTGAAGCTGCATAATACAAGTTAATTGTATCTTTTTTGTCTAGCAAATAAGCATCATAGATCTTTTTTCTGCACCATCAGCATGCTTACTAACTTTTGAATCAGCGATAGCTCCATTAATTAATCTTCCTTTGATATCAGTAATTGAAGCAGCAGCCTGAGTTGAATATTTAGTTTTTCCTTATGTTTTTTCAGTTTCAATTAACTTTTTATATGCCTCAGCTGCAAGTAAAAGATTTATTACTTTCTTCTACCCCTTTTTTAGCTTCTTCCAAATCAAGCATTTCCTTTTGACAAAATAATATTGAGCTTGCTCAGTATCTTTTGCATTTGTAATCAGGTAATCTGCTGCGTCTAGAATAGAAATAGCCGATTTAGCATCTCCGCTTTTTAATGCTTTTTCAGCACTCTTAATTTGATCTTTTTGAGCAAAAGTAGCTACTGATATTAATAAAGCTGACGCTAGTATTACATATTTACTTTTCATAGTGTTCAATTTTATATATTTAAATTTGTTTGTTGGGTTCTATTAATTATTCTTCAGATTCCTCTTCTTCTTCCGAATCATCATCTTCCTCTTCGTCTTCAACATCATCGTCTTCGTCCTCGTCTTCAATAACACCATCATCTTCTAGAACTTCTAGTTCTGGTTTACTTTCCCGATAACACTTTCGATAACATTTCCGTCCTCATCAACAACAACTTCTGCAACATCATCTTTCATTACTTTAGTAACAGCTGCAATAGAATCTTTACCTTTTAGATTAATTAAATCTAACTCCCTGGAGTAGCATGTCCCATCACACGTAAATTTTCAATAGCCATTCGCTCCGTAATTGAAAATCCATGATTATCGATAATCATCAAATCATCAGCAAATCTGTTTACTGCATTAATCCAAATAACTTTCCGGTTTTCTGATAATATTAAGCTTTTTACATCCTTTTCTTTGCACGATTAATAATTCTATAAACATCTTCACCATCATCATAGCTTGTTTAAACAACTAATTTGTAATGTTTTCCGTATCCATTTTCAGTTACAACCAGAATTTGTGAATCGTTAACATCATCTTTATCAACCGTAACCATACCAATTGACTTCATCGGTATCGTCTTTTAGAATAATTTCACGAAACTCCTGAAGTTGTTTTTCCCATCGGACGGGTTTAGTTTTTTCAAAACGAATAATATTATCATATTTAACAGCCAAAATAATATGACGTCTCTCATTGGTTAATTTAGCTTCTAATAATTCTTGTCATCTTCTTTAATAGTAATTGCAGCAACACCATTTACTCTAGGTTTAAAAATATTTCTCTAAAGAAGTTTTCTTAACCTGTCCTTTTTTGGTTACCATAACCAAGTTGTGACTGTTGATGTAATCTTTGTCTTTTAAATCCTATAGATAAACGCTTTAACTTTATCGTCGCTTTTTATGTTTACCAAGTTTTGGATAGCTCTACCTTTGGCAGTTTTACTTCCTTCTGGAATTTCGTACACACGCATCCAGAAACACTTCCCTTTTTGGGTAAAGAACATCATATATTGGTGATTGGTTGCAACGAACATATGCTCAAGGAAATCCTATCTCTTGTTCCTGCACTTTTTTGTCCAACTCCTCCTCTATTTTGTGTTTTGTACTCCGTAAGATTTGTACGTTTGATATAACCTGCATGCGAAATTGTAATTACTACATTCTCATCTGCAATTAAATCTTCGATACTAACATCTCCACCTGAATATTCTATTTTCGAACGGCGCTCATCTCCATATTTATCACGGATCTCGATTAGCTCTTCTTTAATTAAATTAGTTCTCAAGTCAACATCTGCTAATAACGCTTTCAAATGCTCGATTAATTTCATCAATTCTTCGTATTCAGCTCTTAACTTGTCTTGTTCCAGACCTGTTAATTGACGCAAACGCATCTCTACGATAGCACGCGCTTGAATATCTGATAATTTAAACCTTTCGATTAATTTCTCACGAGCTTCCTCTGTATTTTTCGAACCTCTTATTAAAGCAATTACTTCATCAATATTATCTGATGCAATAATTAAACCTTCTAATATGTGCGCTTCTTCGGCTTTACGTAATTCAAATCTAGTTCTACGAACGACAACATCATGACGGTGCTCAATAAAATAGTGAATCATATCTTTTAGATTCAACATTTGTGGGCGGCCTTTTACTAATGCAATATTATTTACACTAAAAGAAGATTGTAATGACGTGTATTTATATAAGGTATTTAAAACTACGTTTGGAGTTGCATCACGCTTAAGGATATAAACGATACGCATACCATTTCTATCAGGACTCATCACGGATGTTTGCAATTCCATCGATTTTTTTATCATTTACCAAATCAGCAGTACGCTTGATCATTTCTGCCTTATTGACTTGGTACGGAATTTCGGTTACAATGATACATTCTCTACCATCTACTTCTTCAAAACCAACTTTGGCACGCATTACAATACGTCCTCTACCTGTTTTAAATGCTTCACGAACACCTTCGTAACCATATATTATACCTCCCGTTGGAAAATCAGGAGCTTTGATATGTGTTATTAATTCGTCTATTTCAATATCGTTATTATCAAGATAAGCAAGCGTACCGTTGATAACTTCTGTAAGGTTATGAGGTGGCATATTAGTTGCCATACCTACTGCAATACCAGTTGCTCCATTTATTAATAAGGTAGGAACTCTCGTAGGCATTACTTTAGGCTCATATAACGTATCATCAAAGTTCAATTGAAAATCAACTGTTTCTTTTTCGATATCAGCCATTATTTCTTCTGAAATCTTACGCATTCTAGCCTCCGTATAACGCATTGCTGCCGGGCTATCTCCATCTACAGAACCAAAGTTACCTTGGCCATCCACTAATAAATAACGTAAACTCCATTCTTGAGCCATACGTACCATGGCATCGTAAACTGAAGTATCTCCGTGTGGGTGATACTTTCCTAAAACTTCCCCAACAATTCTGGCGGATTTTTTATGGGCAGATTTTGAAGTTACACCTAAATCATACATTCCGTATAGAACTCTTCGATGCACTGGTTTCAAGCCATCTCTAACATCAGGAAGCGCTCTCGATACAATTACTGACATCGAATAATCGATGTAAGCTGATTTCATTTCATCCTCTATGTTAATAGGAATTAACTCTCCTTCAGACATAAGTTGTTATATTAAAAAATTATATTAGTTTCAAAACGTGCCAATATACGCCTTTTTGAAATTTTTGAAGGTATTTTACGCTACTTATTTCAATGATTTATTAACAACTTTATTTTGCATTTTAGTTAATAATTTAAATCTATTTAACTCATTATTATTATTATTTTTTTCGTCCCTTAGCTGACATGACATTTCTAATGGGTATGGTTTTTGTTTTTAACACACTAATTCACTAAATTTACAATACTAATTACATATTATAACTTGCATGATAATTTTTCACCAAGAGTAAAAGATGTTATTACCTACAGTAAAGAAGAAGCCTTAGAGCTTGGGCACGACTTTATTGGTAATGAACATTTGATGCTAGGCATTTTAAGGGATGGAAACGGAAAAGCCATTCATATATTAAATAACCTAGCAGTCGATTTAGAGCATTTACGTAGGAAGGTCGAAATATTGAGCCCTGCCAATCCTAGTGCCGAAATCAATGTAGAAAAAAAGAACCTGCACCTTACGCGTCAAGCGGAGAGAGCATTAAAAACTACATTCCTAGAAGCCAAAGTATTCCAGAGTTCATCTATTAGCACTGCACACTTGCTTTTATGCATCTTACGAAACGAAAACGATCCAACAACCAAGCTATTGAATAAGCTAAAAATAGATTATGATGTAGCTAAAGAACAATACTTAAATATGACTCCAAACGAAGAAGAATTTTTAGAAAACTTGCCAAGAAACGAATCATATAATGATGATTCAGGACAAGATGACAGTCTTAAAGAAGGAAGTTTTAATAATCCAGCCAATAAGTCCAATAAAAAATCTAAAACACCTGTTTTGGATAATTTTGGGAGAGATTTAACAGAAATGGCCGAGGAAGGAAAACTAGATCCTGTTGTAGGACGTGAGAAAGAAATTGAACGCGTTTCGCAAATTTTAAGCCGTAAAAAAAGAACAACCCTTTATTAATTGGTGAACCTAGGGTAGAAAAATACTCGCGATTGCCGAAGGTCTTGCCTTACGTATTGTTCAGAAAAAGTATCCCGCTGATCTTATTTCACAAACGTGTGGTAACTTTAGATTTAGCAAGCCTTGTAGCAGGAACTAAATATCGTGGTCAGTTTGAAGAACGCATGAAAGCCGTAATGAATGAATTAGAGAAAAATGATGACATCATCCTTTTTATCGACGAAATTCATACCATTGTAGGTGCTGGAGGTGCAACTGGATCTCTAGATGCTTCTAATATGTTTAAACCGGCCTTATCAAGAGGAGAAATCCAATGTATTGGAGCCACTACGCTTGATGAATACAGACAATATATTGAAAAAGATGGCGCGCTAGAAAGACGTTTCCAGAAAGTAATTGTAGAACCGACATCTGTTGAAGAAACAATTGCGATCCTGAATAACATTAAAGACAAATACGAAGATCACCACAATGTAACCTATACTCCAGAAGCAATTGAAGCTTGTGTAAAATTAACAAACCGATATATGTCGGAGCGTTTCTTACCAGACAAAGCTATTGATGCTCTTGACGAGGCTGGATCTCGCGTACATATTACCAATATTGATGTTCCAAAACAAATTTTGGATTTAGAACGTCAACTGGAAGAAGTGCGTGAAAACAAAAATGTGGTTGTCAAAAAACAAAAATACGAAGAAGCAGCTAAGCTTCGCGATGACGAAAAACGCATAGAAAAAGAACTTGCTGTAGCTCAAGAGCAATGGAAGAAGACTCAAAAAGCAATAGAATCCTTGTAACTGAAGATAATGTTGCCAACGTAGTATCTATGATGACAGGGATTCCTAAACAGAATTGCACAAACTGAAAGCAACAAATTGGCTAAATTACCTAAATTAATTCAGATAAAGTAATCGGTCAAAATGAAGCTGTTTTAAAAATCGCTCGTTCTATTCAACGTAACAGAGCTGGTCTTAAAGACCCAAACAGACCTATTGGATCATTCATTTTCTTAGGACAAACTGGTGTTGGTAAAACACAACTAGCAAAGGTTCTGGCAAAAGAATTATTCGATTCTGAAGATGCTTTGGTTCGTATTGACATGAGTGAATACATGGAGAAATTTGCTATTTCTCGTTTAGTTGGAGCGCCTCCGGGAGACGTAGGATTCGAAGAAGGTGACAATTAACCGAAAAAGTTCGTAGAAAACCTTACTGTGTTGTACTTTTAGATGAGATCGAAAAAGCGCATCCAGATGTATTTAATATGATGCTTCAGGTGCTTGATGATGGCTACTTGACAGATAGTTTAGGTCGAAAAATTGACTTTAAAAACACTATAATTATCATGACTTCAAATGTTGGAGCAAGACAATTAAAAGATTTTGGTCAAGGAGTTGGATTTGGAACTGCTGCTAAAATAGCTCAAGCCGACGATAATTCGAAAAGTATTATCGAAAACGCATTGAAGAAAACATTTGCACCAGAATTCTTAAACAGAATTGACGATGTTATTGTATTCAACAGCTTAGAGAAAAGCGATATTGATTTGATTATCGAAATTGAACTTAAGAAACTATACGCACGTGTAGAAGAATTAGGATACAAACTAAATCTTACTGATAAAGCCAAAGCATTTATCGCAGATAAAGGTTTCGATAAGCAATTTGGAGCAAGACCTCTAAAAAGAGCGATTCAAAAATACGTTGAAGATATATTGGCAGAAGAGATCATTACTTCTAAAATTGCTTCAGGCGATGAAATCTTGATTGATTTAAACGAAGAATCACAAGAACTTACTGTTGATGTGCATAAAGCCGAAGAGCCAACTAATCAATAAAGTAATTTAATTTTTATAACAAAAATACAAACCCGTTACGTTTTTTATAACATAACGGGTTTATTCTTTATATCAAATCGGTAAATTATTAAAAACAAATATTTACTTTTGATAAGTCAAACAAATCAAATTATGCTTCAAAATAAAGTCATCTTAGGTAGCGAAGAATGGTGTTCTTTTCCAGAATTAGGAATCCCTACAATTAAAGCACGTGTCGATTCAGGTGCAAAAACCTCGGCGATGCATGCCATCAATATCGCTCCTTTTATAAAAAATGATGCCAGTTGGGTTAAATTTGATATTAATCCAATACAAAACAATACCAAAACAATCATACATTGCGAAGCTCCTTTGGTAGATAAAAGAGTAGTTAAAAGCTCTAGCGGTTTTAGAGAACAACGCTATGTTATACAAACAAACTTAAAAATTGGCGACTCTAAATGGCCTATAGAAATGACTTTAACCAATCGGGATTCGATGGGTTTCAGAATGCTTTTAGGTCGCGAAGCCATGAGTGGCAGAGTACTTGTTGATCCTGAAGAAAAATACCTTTTAGGTCAACCTACTTCTGACGCATTAAAAGAATTATATCAAAACTCTGAAAAAGCAACTTCTGGGTTACGAATTGGACTTTTGGCAAGTAATCCTGAATTATACAGCAATAAACGAATCATGGAGGCTGGTGAAATGCGTGGTCATGAAATGCAATTTTTGAATATCAAAGAATGCTACATGAAACTCGATGCCAAAACTCCCGAAATTCATTACCGTGGTGGTAAAATATTGAATCAATTTGACGCTATTATCCCGCGTATTCGTCCTAGTATTACGTTTTATGGTTGTGCATTAACACGTCAGTTTGAAGCTTTGAAAGTTTTTTGCTTAAACTCAGCTTCTGCAATAACCCAATCACGTGACAAATTATACTCGTTACAATTGTTACTCAACAGCGGAATCGACATTCCGACAACTGGTTTTGCTAATTCTCCATTAGATACCGATGATTTAATAAAAATGGTTGGAGGTTCTCCTCTAATCGTAAAATTATTAGAAGGTACTCAAGGTAAAGGCGTTGTATTAGCCGAAACAAAAAAAGCAGATCCAAATGTTTGTATTGTACAAAATCTGTACTTAATGTTTTTATCTTTTTAGAAACTACATTAACCGATTGTTTGAAAGTTGTGATTTCACTATCGGACATTTTTTGTTCTTGTGCGGAAGAGTTCCAAGCGGAACAGATTCAGAATAATAGCGAATAAATATATTTTAGTTCTCATATGCTTTAAGATTTAAAAGTTTTTCAACCGTGAATGCACGGTATAATTGTTTTGTTGCGAACTGTCAAGAACTGTTCAAAGACTCAAAACCAAATGTTTAGCCGTATCGTGCAAAAGTTAACCATCCGCCGGGAGAAACTATTGCTTTATAATACGATTGTAAATGATTTTTTGGTCTTTCGATTCCGCCGTCAAGCGATCGTATATTCCAACCAATTACTTTATGCTCACTTAATTTTATGGCTCTGCGAATAGATGGTGTTGTTACGCCATAAGGAGGACGGAAAAACTTGATTTTTTTTGAAGTGAATTTTTCCAGAAGTGCATCTGTTTTCTCCAGTTCTTCGAGTATTTTTTGGGCATTGTAAAAATCAAAAAAATGAGAATGACTGTATGAATGATTTCCCCACCTGATGTCCTTCGGATAAAATACGTTCTATGTTTTGGGATGTTTCTCGATATTTTTTCCAATACAAAAAAAGGTAGCTTTTACATCGTATTTTTTTAAAACGTCCAGAATTTCTAATGTACTTTCGCTTGGGCCATCATCAAATGTTAATGCAATTTTCTTATGGGTTAGCGATGGATTATTGCAATAGGCTCTTACATGATAATTAGAATTTATTCTGTGCCGTGTTTATCGACACAATACTCAGCCAGATAAGACCAATCAGGATAAACCACCAAAAATTGATTGCGATATAAAGTTTCGTAAGAAGCAATAAAAGCAATAGGATGATAAAAAATACAGCAGTGTTTTTATGCGTTATCATTTTGAAATTAATGTAAAACTATGGTCTTTACCGTTTAATTGGTTGTATAATAAAATAGTATTGTACGCTGAGTTTTCTAATGAATTAATTTTAATTAGTTCTGGTATTGTTTGTGTTTGGATAATTTTAGAACCCACCCATAATCCAAAAGATGAAGCCGTATTGTATTCTCCACATAAATGTTTGTAATAAACCTGTGGTGTATTTGCGAAAGCTTTTTCGGTTACGTTTTTATAATAAGAATCAAATTCAACATCACCATTAAAACCTAAAACAACAGCATCAATATCCGAGATTTCTAATTTATTCGATTTCAGAAATTCAACAATTTCAGATTCTACTTCATTTTCTTGTAGTTTGTTTTTGATTTCTACATCAAGAAGCTCTGCATAGGTAGTATCTTTTTTCTCATTTTCTAAAACAAAAAAACTAGCTCCTTCACCATAAATATATCCTTTTGTAGTTTCGTTCAAAAGTTGGTAAGGTTCATCTCATCTCTTCATATATCCTGCCAATTTAAAAAGCGAAATTGTATAATCGCCATTTTCATCAACTCCACCAACTAATATAGAGTTGGCTTCGTTTTCTTCTATTTGCATTTTTGCATCTAAAAGAGCCGACTCAAATGAGATTGCACCATTTACATAAGTAAAATTATATCCCTTGCATTGTAGCATAAGAGCAATTTGTGCTCCAACAGTATTGTGTGTAGATTGTATAAAAGCAGTTGGCGTTAAAAACTCTTCGTTATTATCGATAATTGCTTTTAAGAATTTCTCTGAATCTTCGATGCAACCCATTCCGGTTCCGGTAATAATAGCATCGACATTTGTAATATTCGCTTCTTTTAAGGCATAAGCCGAAGCTAACAATTCCGTTTTTGATTCCATTAGCCATTCTTCGGCTTGCAACCGGAGAAATGAAATCTTTGTAAACCGGTTTTTTTAAAAAATAAAACATTGTCATTTTTATCCCATTCGGCATCTTCCAAAAAAACAGTATCAAATGTTTTTTGAGCTGAAAGACAACCTGTACCATTTATATATGTCTTTCTCATTTGTGTTTCAGAAAATATAAGAGTGGAACAATTACCGCCAAATCCGGAAAAGAATTCGATAATACGTGCTCGATATTTTTATGTTTTAATGTTGTTTGTGGTGTCAAGTTAAATTCCTGCATCGGTGTTTCGAAATTTAAACTAGGGAAAACTACATTGTTCTGAATGGCAAGTATGCTATAAACAGCTTCGATTGCCGCAGCTGCTGCTAGTGTATGACCTGTAAAAGGTTTTGTCGAGCTAAAATCAGGAACAGGTTTTTCGTCGTATATTCTAAGAATGGCCCTTCCTTCTGATAAATCATTATTAGGAGTTGCTGTTCCGTGAACATTTATATAATCTATCTTGGTAGGATTTAAAGCTGCAACATTAAATGCTTTTTTCATAGCAAGGTAAGCACCATCACCATTTTCAGACGAAGCGGTTTGATGAAATGCATCATTGGCATTGCCATAACCCGAAACACGAGCGAGTACTTTTTTGTTTTCTTTTTTTACAATTTCATCAGATTCTAAAACTAAAAAAGCAGCGGCTTCACCTAAGTTTAACCCTTTGCGTTCATCATCAAAAGGTTTGTTATAACCATCGGATAATATCATTAAAGTCTTGAAACCATTGATTGTAAATTTTGCCAAAGCATCGGTTCCGCCAACAATTACACGGTCTAGTTTTCCGGTTTTTATCAATCGTGCACCAAGCATAATTGCATTTGCAGCCGAAGAACAAGCGGTACTTATTGTAGTAACCATGCCTTTTAATCCAAGTTCATTGGCAATTTTTTGAGCTACATCTCCACAATTATGGCAACTAATGTATTTTTCGGCTTCTGGATTTTTGAAATAATCGTAATAATACTTCTCCGTCATATCCATTCCGCCAACACTTGTTGCCGAAATTAATCCCGTTTTATATTCGTTGATTGATGTGATTCCCGCATTTGCGACAGCTTCTTTGGCAGCAATTGTACCAAGCATAGCAGTTCTCGAAAAGTTGTTGTTTTCGTCAAGTTGTAATTGAGCGATTAACTCAGCATTGGTTTTTTTTATTTCACCAACCTTAATAACATCGGCATGAACTGTCGAAATATTTTCGATAGTTGTAATAGCCATTTTGTTATTTATTAATGAAATATAATTTTCCTCAACCGAATTTCCGATTGAAGAGATTATTCCCATTCCAGTTATAGCAACTCCTTTTACCATTTTTTAGACTTCTGGGTTTTTTAGACTTTTAGATCTCTTAATTCTAAGACTCTAAAGTTGTTTATCTAATTTTAGCTTTGTTAAAGTTTTGAACCAAGAGTGCATGGAATTTTAGTCTTACGCAAAATCACCATAATCATTGTCGTTCGACGGAGGAGAAATCTCCGCAAGAAACTAACTCACAGTTTTTTTCTTAAATTGTCGAGCTACTCATGGAGATTTCTCCTCCGTCGAAATGACAAAAATGCGCAAACTAACTTTAAATTTGTGTTTTATCAAAGTTTCTTACACTATTGGTTTTAGACTTTTTAGATTTTAGACAATACTTTTATCTAAGTAGTCTAAAAATCTAAGCAGTCTAAAAAAGTCTATTTCGTTCTATTAGCCGTAATATAAGCAGCCATTGATTCGATAGATTGGAAAATTACTTTACCTTCTTTCGGGTCGAACTAATTTAATTCCGTAATCTTTATCCAGGATAACAATTAATTCCAGAGCATCGATAGAGTCTAAACCTAAACCATCTCCAAACAAAGGATCATTGTCATTAATATCTTCAAGCGTAATGTCTTCAAGGTTTAAAACAGTAATAATTTTATTTTTTAATTCTAATTTTAATGCGTCCATGATTATTTATTATATAATGTTTCTATCGTTTCGTTTTGGTATTTATGATTCTCGTCTTTACCAATCAGGCAAAGAAAAGCTTTATATTCTTCATTAAAAAATTCAACCCATCCACAAAGTACCTTTTCTGCTTTATTGGTATGCAAAAGTGTATTGGCATAACTGGTCATGAATTCCGGATTGAACGCGTCAAATATAAAGAAAGAATTTTCACTTTTTAGTTGATGGCGTATGCTAATTTCTCCTAGGCAAATGTTTGGCAAAGTATAAACAAAAACCGCCGGACTTGGATAATAATTCTCTTTATCAGATATAGATTCCTGGTACTTTACATCGGTATCTAAACTGGAGGATTTATTAGCTAAAAGTAAAGCGGTATTATTCTCCTTTTGCTTTGTCAGTTCACTATCTTTCGGGTCCGATTCTGTTTCTGATTTCAAAAGTAATTCGGCTCCTAAAAAAGCCAATTTGCTCAAAGAATCCATTTTGAAAAACTTAGGATAATTAACCTCAAAATTGCGATAAGCTTGCTTTGAAAAATCAGCAAATGAAGTTGGTTCTATTTTTAAAATAGAATCTCCATTTAAAACAATTTCGTTGTTTTGGATTGTGCAAAAATCGTATATGTATGTTTTGTTTTGAGTCATTGTTTAATTATCTTTATTCTTCGTCATCTTGTCATTGATAACCTCATTTACTTTTTTAATAAAATCATCTTCATCCTCATTTTTTACTTGGAACAAATATTTGATTTTTTCTTTCATCTGTAAGAAGAAATCTAAAGGGATTTTTTCAAAATTTAAATCATCTAAGCAATTAAATAAATACTGTGTCAAATAATCTAGATTTTCTTTCTCATGAGTTTTCAAAAAAATAAGACAATATAGATAGCTTTTGTTTATATATTCGTTTTTACTAAAAAGAATTTCGTCAGCTAATCGATAAAGAATATTTTCATTCCAATTTAAGATTTCGATTGAAAATTTTTCACTGTCTGATTGATTTAAATTACTAATAAAATCTATAATATCAGGTCTTATTACCAATTCCCAAAGACTACTACTTTCACCAAGATTATTTTCAATATATCTTTTTAAACTTGCAATTTCATCTATCATCTTTGAATATTTATTTTATGAAACCCAAGTATGGATAATTTTAGCAATTTTCCATTTCCCAGATTTATTTTCAATTATAATTAAAAAGCCTCTTCCGCATCTTTCACCTCCGCAAGAAGCACCGGCAGATCGTATCCCTGAGGTTTTTGTTTTATTAAACTGGATTCTCGATACTGAAATAGTTCCAACAGGCAATAAATTACTTTTGTCATCGAGATTCCAATGTTTTCATAGGATATTTTGATGTTCTTTGAAAATTAAACTTTTTATTATTTTAAAAAGTTTTTAAATCAAATTTGTATTCGTCTGTTTCTTTTGAAATGTCATAAGAGTATTTGAAAGATTAATTTCTTTGATAATCATTTCAGTTTCTTGAGGACTAATTTTCTTTTCATCCACCATAAACACCAATTAAAATTCGAGTTTTATCGTTTTTATATTCAGTTCAAGATTATACTTTTTTAATTCAGCATGATAACCAATTGTATCTTTTTATCGTTTTAAAAATGAAATTTTGCACATTGGTGGTGGAACATTATTCCTATTCATCATATATTGAATCGACTATTTCAAAAACATTATTAATAACATTCTTCTCAAATTGTAGTTTATCTTCTTTTTCTTTCTTTTTACATCCAAAGAGAAAGAAGAATAATGAATACAAATATACCTGCTGATGATTTTAGTTTATTATCATTAATCTGTGAAAATTAGTGCAATTCGTGTTTAACTTTCTCAAAAACCACAGCCGTATTACAACCTCCAAATCCAGAAGCAGTTTTTAGGAATGTCTCGATATTTTTATCTTTGTTTTTCTCAATTACATTTATTGATTGACTTACGCCCAATCCATCAAACGTAAGGAAAACTAAAAGCTTGTTTTGGAGCACAGATTCAATCGCAATCACAGTTCTAATAATCCTGATGCGCCCAATGTATGACCATAAAAACCTTTCAGACTATTTACAGGAACAGTTCCCATTTCTAATCGGTTGAAAGCAATGGCTTCCATTTCGTCATTAAAAGATGTTGCGGTTCCGTGTGCGGAAATATAATCGATATGTTCTGGTTTTATTTGTGCTTCGTTCAGGGCATTTTGAATACTTGCTGAACAAGCCTTCACCTGTTCTTGAAGGTCCCGAAATATGATTAGCATCGTTTATTGAACTATCTCCAGTAACTTTTATTTTTGAATTTTTGGCTTCCGCCGAAATTAAAATAGCAGCAGCAGCTTCGCCAAGACTTACCCCAGTTCTGTTTAAAGAATACGGTTTGCATGGTAAACTACTCATTGCCTGAAAAGCATTAAAGCCAGACAAAACAAATTCGGAAACTTCATCGCCGGCAACGATAAAAACGTTGTCGTAAAGTTCGCTTTGTATTAATCTTTTGGCAACCGAAACGGCTAAAATTCCAGATACACAAGCATTTGATACCACGATTGGTTGGGTTTTAAATCCAAAATAATCAGCTATTGTTTGTGCCAAAGTATGTAAATGTGCATTCTGAAACTCTCTTGCGAATCATTTTTTAATGCAGTAATATTCCCTTTTGTTGTTGAAAGTATAAAGGCTGTCTTTGAATCTAAATCTATTTTTGAGTTTTTGATAATTGGCTCTAAAGCCAAAATCATCATTTTCTCTAATCTTGAATAGTTGGTCTCAGAACTAACTTTCGCGAAAGCGGTATTTAGTTTCTCATCATTTATAATGGATGCATAAAAAGGATTTGGCATCAAGGACACATCTTCATGCAACTGAATACCTGATTCACCATTAAGGATCGCTTCAATGTTTGTTGGTACATTAAATCCTAATGGTGTGATACAATTGGTTTGCGTGATGTATACTGCTTTTGTCATTTTTATTATTTATCCTAACAGCTTTTAAAAACCTGTTAGGGATCTCGTATTTATTATCTTAGCTACAAGGTTGGAAAAAACCTTATAGGAAAGCTTTTCTGTTTTTGTATCTTGTTGCCGAAAAAGGCTCGCAGATTTTACAGATTAAGCAGATTTACACTTATTATTTTTATTTCGTGATAATTCATGTTTATTTCTATTTTAACAATCCTACTTTTCGTTTCCATTCTTCATAAAACGGAGGATTGGTAAGCATTAAATTTCCTTCTTTATTTAAAAATACCTGAGTGGTTTCGCCTGTACAAACAATCTCATTATTGGTATTAAAAATCTTGAATCTAAAAATTATTTTAGCTGCAGGTGTATCTACGATACTTGTTTCTACCCGAATAACATCGCCATAACGTAAAGATAGTTTGTGTTCACAAATAGATTTTACGATTGGAGTTGTGTACCCACTTTCGGCAACATCCAGGTATGTAAGCTTGTGTTTGCGCCCGAAAGCCTCACGACCATCTTCAAAATAAGTTATGTAATAGCCATGCCAAACGATTCCGAGTGCATCGGTTTCGTTAAAGCGCACTCTAACCTCTTCTGTAACTGTTAATGCAATAGCTTCGTTATACTGCTCTTTTCTTCTTATCATATGCTAAGGCAATTGTTGTGGTAATTATAAAAAACAGAAATAATAAACCTATTTCTGGAATGATTTCTAAGAAAGTGGCGTTACGCAATAACACATCATAAAATGCATTTAATCCCCAGTTCATAGGTGATGATTTGGCGATAATTTGCATGATTTTTGGCATTGCAAAAACGGGAACCCAAACGCCCCCAATTGCTGCCAGAATGATAACACTTGTTGCGCCAAACGGAGCCGACTGTTCTTGTGTTTTAGCAACGGTTCCTAATAAAATTCCGAAACCAATTGCAGCAAATCCGGAGAACAATGCAACGATGCTCATTAGGAATAAATGCCCTTCGATATTAAGTGGTGGTAATCCAATTTCTGGAAATAGAAACACAGCAACGGCAACCATCATATAAAACTGAATCATACAAATTGCGGAATACGTAATTGTTTTACCTAGCATTACAACACGGTTTGAAACGGGATTTGTTAATAACCGAACAAAGGTCCCTTGTGTTTTTTCTTTTACGATATTAATCGAAAGCGGAATTACGATAAAGAACATGGCAAAAAGTGTCCAAGCAGGAACGTTATGCTGAGTTGAATTTGGCAATACTTCTTTATTGTTTACTCTAGGAACTATTTCTTTAAAAGTGATAAAACTTTTTTGCTCAAAACTTGCACTTCCTTCTCCTAATTGTTCTTGAAAAGCGGTGTAAATAGAATGTGTTTCTATTTGTGAAATCATTTTATCTATAGAGTTCATGACTGCATTCTTGAAACTCATTTGTACCGCAGGGTCAAAGTAGAGTTTAACTTCCTTTTGGTTGATTGTTCTTGGAGTTTCTGCCTGAGCAAGTGTATCGGTTAAACCTATGCTACTTACTATTTTTTGTACATTCTGATCTATTTTCGCTTGTAAATCTTTGCTTAAGTTTTGAGGAATAACAATTGCTAATTGATACTTTCCTTTATAAACAGCTTCTTTGGCAACAGCCTCGGTTAAAGGGATATTGTTTATTTGAGTGACTACCGAAAACAGATTGCTTTTTTGTAAATTATCATAAACCGTTTTGGCTACTGAACCATTGTCGTTATTAACGAGAAGGATTTCTATTTTAGAATCGCTTACAGTTTTAAAAGTACTATCCTGAATTAAAGTTACGGTAATGACAAGTACCAGAGGCATCACAAATAAAATGATTAATCCTCCTAAATCTCGTTTCAACAACAAGAATTCTTTCACGACAGACATCCACAGTTTATATATCATCTCTCAGTTCTTTACCAGTTAATGAAATAAAAACGTCTTCAAGGTTTTGAGTATTTTGTGTACTTGAAATTAATCCTGATGGTGTGCCTTGTGCATAAATTTTTCCTTGGTCAAGAATTGCAATATCACTACAAAAATCTTCTGCTTCGGATAAATGATGCGAAGTATAGATTATAGTAGTTCCGTTTTGGTTGAGGTATTTTAGATAATCAATAATAGCATTTTTTGATTGTACATCGACACCAACTGTTGGTTCATCCAGAAAGATAATTTTGGGATTGTGTAATATTCCTGCAATTAAATTAATTCTTCTTTTCATTCCTCCCGAAAAGGTTTCGATGCGCTTATCGGCAAATTTTAGTAAACCCAAAAGATCTAAGGTTTCGATTACTTTGTCTTTTAAGTCCTGACCTTTTAAGCCGTACATACTCCCAAAATAATGCAAATTTTCTCTTGCTGTTAGGGTAGGATATAGGGCATATTCCTGAGGAACAACACCTATAAACTTTTTTATTTTGGTAGCATTAGTAGCATACGCCATACCGTTAATCGTAAAAGAACCCGATGTAGGCTTGACCAAACCACAAAGCATCGAGATTAATGTGGTTTTTCCAGCTCCATTTGGACCTAGCAAACCAAAAATCTGACCTTCGTTTATAGTAAGCGTTAAATCGTTCAAAGAATACATTTCTGCATTTTTGTACTTTTTAGAGAGTGATGTTATTTGAATAATGGGTTGCAAAATATATTAGCTAATTGCTTTTTTTAATTTTTTGAAAAATACTTCTTCTCTATTGGCAATGCCCAAAAGTTGGTTGGCTATAGTATTGTAAGCATCATCTTTGGCACTTCGGTTTTTGTAGATTCTAGAAGCTTCTACTGCGAAATCGCGCCATGAATCTCCAATTTGAGTCATTTCTTTCGAAAGGATTTTCAAATCTTCATTGTTTAAAATAACGGCTGCTTCTTGTAAAAAGGCTGCATATATAAAACGGAATCCTCCGCCACCAGTTCCTATTTCTTCTTGCATCGAACCATTTGCGCCAAGTAATGATTGGCTTTTTTGGTTCCGTGTTTAAGAGGCCATTTTCGGATTTTACCCGAAACTAGTTTGATTCCTTTAACACCAATAATTGGCATTGGCGCAAGCATATCACGACAAGTATTTTTTATTCCTTTGATAATTGCACTTTTTAAATCAACGTTCTCAGGAATATGAATAGGATAATACATTTGTCCTTTTGGAGCAAAAGCACCTTTGGCAAAACGCACTTTGTCTAACTCATCATGTGTAAGCGTGGTAACAGTTTCCATTACAGGATCGCTAATAAGATAATCAGTATCGGTTTTTCCGTAAACGACTAAATTATGTGCGTTGAAATGAAAACGATATTCATCGGGGAAATGAGTCAGATTGTAAACACCAACTTGTAATCCTGTTGGGATATTATTTTTTAGATTTTCATCTAGAGCCTGACTTGCTTTAGAAACTGATGAAAACTTTTGTCTTTTTATTTTTAAATGCAATCTATTGGCAACTCTCCTAAAAATTTGTCCTGGTAAGGTTCTGTAACTTATTGCGGGCGCATAATTCACTTTTATAAAAGGCAGGTACACGAAAAAAAGTCCTGAGCCAATACCAAAAACCATAGGTTCGCTTAAATTTAAACCATTGTTTTTTAGCAAATTTGAAGCTACTCCATTTTCGCAATGTGCCGATTGATGATGTGTAAAAGTAGTTTGCATTAATCTGTTTTAAAATTTTTTAATTCGGATACTGATATCGAAAATGCATCAGCATATTTTTGTAAAATCCGGTCATTTAGTTTTGCAAAGATAGCGGGTTTAAAATGCCTTTTTACGCGCCATTTCCACAGACCTACATAATTAGAAAGGATTAACAAATCCATTCGGTTCAATTCCATAAAATAGCTAATAGGGCTTACTTCTCCGTTTTTGACTTGCAATTTTGCATCGGCGATGCGTTCGTTTATTTCATCGATAGAATTAGAAAGTGCAATAGTTTTAGGTTCCCAACCTGTACTTAGAGCTGTAGTATAATTACCGTTTTCGTCGGTTGCATATACAAGTTCTTTCATGTTGTTTTTGGTCAAATTCCCTTGGTCTTGTGGTACTTTTTCTTTTTCCATATTGTCTTTAAACTATGATATTCCGAACATAAAAGCGGCTATTATAAAAGCAAGAATTGATAAAATTCCCAAATTTGCAAAAGCCAGTTCTTTTCTTTTTTTGATAAATAAATATATCATTTCAGCAAATAAACCAATACAATACATTTGAATAATTAGAAAACCTAATATGAATAATCCTAAACCTCCATCAACGTGTCGGTGCATATCTCCGTCACAATGTTTATGAGGGTCGAATGAAAAACTCCAAATAAGGAAAAGATTTCCTAGCAATAACGCTAAAATTGCTATTCGTACTAAAACATGAAATAATATCTTTTTTTAAAACCATGTTTAAATTATTGCATGATTGGATTTGTTTTTTTGAATGAACAAATTAATTTCACATTCCAAAAGTTGTGTTTCTTCATGAAAGCTTTCGCAACTCATTGTACATAATGTATAATCGTCTCCAGCAAATTTAGAAACCAAAGTTGCTCTCGTAATTATGCTTGTGTTTACTTTTGGTAATTCATATATTTTGAGATTTTTTAGCGTACTGATAAAACCAATAACGCTTACATTTTGTTCTCCATTTGGATTGGCAAAATATTTTTGTGCCACAAAGAGGAAGCGTTTGTCTGATTTCTATTAACCCAGCTTCAATAAAGGTATTCTTGTCAACAAAAATATTATCTTCTTTTATCAAAAAAACGGTTTCAACACTTTGTGCATCTATCGTAAGAATCAAATCGACCATAAGCATTGGCTCACGGTGCGGAAGATAATTTCGGATGTCTACTAAAGTGTCCATTTGATATGTTATTTAGCCAAAACGGTTTTCATTTGTCCGTTGGCAATTTCTTCGTTGTTTAAGGTCGTAACAATATGTACCAATGTTATTTCGGCAAATTCTTGTATAATAGTTATTGTCGATTGAATTTCGTCGTTTACACTTGGTAATTTCTTTATATCAATTTGCTTAATAGAACCGATATATCCTGTTGGCGCTTGTTCTTGTTTTTAAGAAAAAGACATATCCTGTATGTAAAGCTACAGATTGTGCCATGTGTTCTATTAATCCTGCTTCTAAAAAAATCTGCATTTTCTGTAAAAATATTTTCACTTTCAATTTTTAATCCAGCGATTAAAGAAGTTTCATCAAACGAAAACATTTTATCTACCATTACAAAAGGGAACTTTTGGGGCAATAAATTTTCGACTGCTTCTTTATTTAGAATAGGTTTTGTCATGATTTAGCAAACTGTTAAATACGCATACGCAAATGAGAATCGCCACTTCGGGAACTGATAAAAGAATGCGATCGCCTACTTTTAATTTTCCTGAATTCATTAACTCTTCAACAGCTAGATATATAGATGCAGAACCTACGTTACCAACACGAGCAAGATTCATAAACCATTTTTCATCGGCTATTCCTACATTGTTTTCTTCTAGGTTTTTCTTTAATCCTTCAACAAAAAAATGAGAAGAAACGTGTGGTAAAAATAATCAATCTGATCAGTAGTAACACTATTTTTAGCCATTGCCTCACTCATGCTTTTTGCACCTTTAGTCAGGATAAATTCATCTAATAATTTTACATCTTGTTTGATAGAAAATACCGATTCGTTTAGCCATTCTTCTGGAGAGTAATCACTCCAAGGTTTTATCTCACCAGTTTCGAGTTTATCTCCTCCAGCATACATACAAGTTTCTAATTCATAGGCATACGAAAATGCTTCCATCCATTCTATTTTTAGAGAGATAGGTCCTCTGGGTTTATTTTCTAATAAGAAAGCACCTGAACCATCAGATAACATCCATCTTAAAAAATCTTTTTTGAAGGCAATTATAGGAAGTTCTTCTAAGTTCTTCAAATTAGAAACTTCTGGATTGTATTTTTGGGATAAGAACCATGATGAAACTTTCTCTGATCCTGCACAAACTGCATTTTTTGAATTTCCTGATTTAACAGAAAGGAAACCATATTTTAGCGAATTCATTCCTGCACAGCAAACTCCTGATGAAGAGTTTAATTCAACCGATTTGTTTTTTAATAATCCATGAACCATAGCTGCATGAGATGGTAAAAAAACATCTGGTGTTGAGGTTCCACAGGAAAGTACTTCCATATCTTGTGGAGTGAAATCGTTATCAAATAATTTTACGATAGCATTATGGGTTAGCTCAGCATTATTATGCGTGCTTTTTCCTTCTTTGTCTATCGCATAATAACGACTTACAATTTTGTTATTACGCAGGATAATTCGTCTTGCTTTAGAAACGGTATCGTTGATAAGACCCAAATAGCTTTCCATTTCGTCATTCGTAACAGCTTCATTTGGCAAATATTTTGCGGCTTTTGTAATATATACTTCAAACATAATATGGGTTCTAAACTCCTTGGTAATATTGAGTTTCTTTTTTTATTTTGTTTATTTTAATAGGATATGTAATAACGTGCAATATATACACTATTGGTGAAACTAACCAAATCGCAAGGAATAAATAAACATAAAAAAACTTAAGGAGTACCTTTCTTTTTTTATCATTTCGGGAGATTAAACCTGACCATTTAGTAAAAATCTTATTAGCAGTTTTATCTACAGTTACCAAATAAGAACTTATATGTACGGCTGAATTTGCAATTAGTTTGGACTGTAAGTCTTTTAAGTTGTTTTCTTTTAGATTTGAAGCAATAATATCCCCAAATCTTGAGGATTCCTGAATGTCTTTTTTAGATACTCCTGGTAATGGGAAAAGACCCAAATACTTTTTTTTAACTCCAGAGAACATCCATTCTACAATTGTAATCACGCTAATTAAATTGCCAACGCGATCTACTAAAGCTACGTTTCCGACTAAACTTGCATTGTTTTCTTTTAGTAGTACTTTAATTTTTTCCTGTGCCATAATCCACATATTTCTTGATCCACTAATAGTTACAACAGGAGTATTATTTAGAATTTTATGTGCTTCGGGACTTTTTAAAAAGGAGTTAATAGGTATAGAAGGCGATAAATACCAAACTTGATAATGCAATAAAACTAAATCAAATTTTGTATTTAAAATTTCTTCTGGAACTGGTTTTAACGCCGTTGGAATTTGTCTGAAAGACTCAGGAAAGGCATCGAAAAAAGAATCTTTATCCCAAGGAAAAGGAAATGGTTTTTCTAATTGTATTTCATGAAACGTTACTTTAAACTCTTCTGAATTCAAGAAAGGTATAGCAATATTTCTTGCGATGCTTTCGAGTTGTCCCGATTGAGAGTAATAAATAAAAAGAACATTTTTCATTTTGGTTGTGGCTTTTGTTGTGGCAAAAGTAATTAATTTTATGAAACGAATTTTCTTATTTTATCTGTTCGTTTTGTGTGAACCCAATCTGGCCAAGTCGATTCATCTTCGGCATTATAAATACGCACTTCTTGATTTTCATCATCGATTAATAATTCGTCGGAGGTACAATTAAGGATTAATGCGGCCGCTGCAACTCCCGAATAGGTTGCGCCAGCAACACCATGAGAAAGGGTACAGGCTCCACAAAGAAATAAATTGGCTATCTCGGTTTTGTTTTTATAGGAGAAAGGACCAACTTGATTTAGTGTTTTTTCGGTTCCATATACATTTCCTTTTGTCGAATTGATGTAAAACTCATTGGTTTTTGGTGTTCCTAATTCGACTTGAATAATGTTTTGTTTGGCATTTGGAATGATTTTCTCTACATTATTCATCAGTTTATTAATGACCTTTTCTTTAAAGATTTTATATTCTTCGTTATGGTAATCTTCTAATCCATTAAAATCTTTTAAGTTGTCATAGTTTACATAAGTAACGATTTCAAAATTATGATATCTGCCATTAAAACTTGCGGGATCTTTAAGAGTAGTACAACTTATGAAAACGGCAGGAAATGAATCTCCGCAATCAATATTGTTACTCATGAGGTTTTCAAAATTAGCATCGTCATTTTCATCTTTCATCATCCAGATATTACCCGAATCGATGTTGAATTGTGTGACATCCATATCTAGTGTAAGAAATAAGATTAATGAGGTTACAGAGTATTTGGTTTTCTGTAGTTTCTTGATAAGTGATTTGCTTAAATATTCCTGACCAATTAAGTTTAAATAGGTAATAGAAGGATCGGCATTGGATACAATATTTTTGGCAAAAATAGTTTCTCCGTTTTCGAGTTTAACTCCTATTGCTTTTTTGTTTTCGATTATTATCTTCTTGACATTTTGCTTTATGCGAACTTCTCCACCATGTTTTTTTACACCATTTGTCATGGCTTTTACAATGCCGCCACCGCCACCCATAGGATAAAAGCCTCCGTCAAAATAATGTCCCATTACAGAACAATGTACAGGGAAACAAGCTCTATTTGGCGAAAGCCCATGATCGCCACATTGTATATTAAGGATTGCTTTGAGCATTGGATCTTTAATATGCCAACCAATTACTTTTTTTAAAGGGAATAAGGCAAATTTTCCGAAACGCTTGGTCCGAAATGGAACGGTTATCTTTTGCCATAGCCCTTTTAGTTTTGGTATTAATTGCAATTCAAAATTTACTTTCTCGACCAAGGAAAGATATTCGGTTATGTTTTTTTCTTCTTTAGGGAAATGTGTAGAGAGTGTTTTCTTGAGATTATCGATTCCTGCAGGCAAGTCGAAAGTTTTGTTGCCAATCAGGCAATGCTCGTATGCCTTTTTATTCATTCGAAAGAATACCATATCATTGGCAATTCCTAAGCCACGATATAGTGCATTTGTAGATGCTCCTTTATCCATGAGGCCTACATAATGTACGCCGGGGACTAAAGCGTTGTCCTTTTAAAGTAAAGCTATGACTCCAACCACCAGGAACATAATGCTGTTCAAGAATTAAGACTTTTTGCCCAGCTCTTGGTGTACATATTCCTGTTGCCAAGCCGCCAACTCCTGAACCAATTATGATAGTGTCAAATTCTTTCATACTTTATTTTAATAATTACTAAAAGTATAAAAGAAAACGTATTTAATTGTACTGTTTCTTAGTAGGTTTATTTATTTTTTAATTGGTTCCAAAAATCAAAATAATTGAACCATTGTAACGAATACTTTTCAAGTATAGATTCTACGTTTTCGATATAGGCTTTAAGTAATCCTTTTTCGTCACGATGTTTTACGACGGCTTCACGAGCGTATAAGTGATAATGCAAGTTTGGTTCTTTCATTACATAAACAAAAACGACAGGAACTTTTAATCGGGAAGCAATTAAAAATGGACCAGCAGGAAAATTAGCCTCTTGTCCTAGTAGTTTATCTGATAATGATTTTGTTCCTTCAAAATAACGATCACCTGTAAAACAGATAAGTTCGTTTCTGCCTAGCGCAGCATTGATTTCAAAAATATGAGACAAGTCGTCTTTTATAACAATAAACTTAACCGTTGGTTTTTGAGTAACGCTCTCTAAATATTTCTTTATATTAGAATGTTCTAAGTCGGTAGTTACTAAATTGATTTGAAAATCGATGTCAATTTCTCCAAAGAAATGCTTCGGCAATTCAAAATTTCCAATGTGAGCACTAATTAAAACACCACCTTTTTTTTCGGCAAGCAATTTTTTTAGTGTTTCGATTCCATCAAATTCATAGGTAAATTGTTCTCTCATTCCAGCAGAAATGGAGACTTTATCAATTATGGTTTGTCCAAAAGTATAGTAACTTTTGAAAACCATTCTTTTGGATTTAAAATAAGAATACCCTTGTCTTTTATTGAAGTAATAAAAGATGGCACGATTGCTTTTTTTGAGGAAAAGAAAATAATAAGAGGCTACAAAATACAAAAGAAAGTAGGCAGATTTAACACCCGCTTTTTGTATTAAAAAAACGAATATTCTATATCCTAAAACAGTTCCTTTAGATTTGCCATCCCATTTGCTCATTAAGAAGTTTTGGCTTTTAGTTTGGTTTCGATAAGGTCGTAAAAGTTTTGAAAAGTAGCAATGCCAACGAAATCAACTTCAACTAATTTTACGCCAAAATTTGATTCAATAGATACCACCAAGTCTACATAATCTAAACTATCTAGTCCTAAAGTATCTTTTAAATTAGCGTTCGGTTCAATGTCATCATTATCAACTTCAAATCATCAACAAAAACCATTAATTTTATCTATTACTCTTGCTTATTCATTATTCAATTTAAACTTTTTAACTACGAGTGCAGAATTTGTTCCTCCAAATCCGAAGGAATTCGACAAAAATATATCAATTTTTTATTTAACGTAGTTTTAACTAAATTTAATTTAGCTGCAGCCTCGTCTAGGTGCTGCCTCCCTAACAACAGGAGCATGTATTAACCTTAGCAATACGTAAACTGAGTCCAGGTGTAAACATAACAT
>NZ_JBXBAV010000150.1:0-24460 GCF_056783245.1 Flavobacterium sp. TC780
ACCAGCACAAGCTCTTTTTTTACTAAATAGAAATTATTCCAATTATGCCTATTTCGTGCATTAAAATATTTTGGAAGTAAAACATCTTCATTATTGCCAACAAGTTTGAATTCATAAGACCAATAGGAGTATATTAGATATATTATAAATTCTTTAGTGAAGTTTGTTTTGTTATGATTATTAAT
Source organism: Flavobacterium sp. TC780 (assembly GCF_056783245.1). Classification (NCBI taxonomy): domain Bacteria; kingdom Pseudomonadati; phylum Bacteroidota; class Flavobacteriia; order Flavobacteriales; family Flavobacteriaceae; genus Flavobacterium; species Flavobacterium sp. TC780. Next base: position 186 of record NZ_JBXBAV010000150.1, read on the forward strand.
AGCTTCTATTTGAGCATCATTTATCTCAATATAACATTGAGTATTATCAATATTATATTTTTCAAGTAAATTATCATCGAAGTTTTGGATAAAAAGTAGTTTGCTGGATAACTCTTCAAAAATTGTTTTTCTAACTTGTCGAACTCTTTCGCGAGTCAAGTCTACTTCTTTTGCTATTTCATCTAGGGTTAGTTCAGGAGAATTAAGATAAATTTTTAAAGCTTTTGTTAAGATTTTAGTTTGATTTTTATCGTAAAAAGCATTTTGATTTATTAGAAAACTGGTCAATTGAAATATTGATTCGGATTCTAGTATTTCATTTGGTATATTATACGATGAAAATGTATTCTGAATAAGAAATTTATTTTTGAGCGAGATTAGATAATTCTCGTTTTCAATCTTACTAACATCTATAATAAAATTTTCAATATTGATAATATAAGTTTCTAATTCCGAAATAGAACGAAGACCAATATTTTTTATTTTTTTTGCATCAAAACCTTCTATAAATAATATTTTATCTGCAAAGTTTTTAATTTTCAAATTATTTTCTAATAATGCTTTTATTCCATTTTGGCTTCTTACTGAAAGACTATTAGTATTTATCTGAATAAAGCTATTTATTACTTCTCTTTGATTTCTAGATAATTCAGAAATAATTATTTTGAATTTATTTTCGATTTTGACTTGAAAATTTTCCTCAAAACCAAAATCAATGTTTTTATATTTGCTATATAATTCAGTTAACTCTTCATTTGATCTTTTGCCACAATTCCTGAGTTTATTGAAAGACCTGTTTTCACGATAAAATTCAATTATTTCTTTAAGAGTTTCAAGTCCATTATATCTACAGACGTTATAGGAACGAACACTTATGTTTTCATTTTTATAAATTTCGTCTATTGTCATTAAATACTTTTTTAAGTTCAGGTAAGTCTTTATTAATAAAATACTTAAAATAAACAGTTTATTTTAATTTATTTTAAGATTTTCCTCATTTACATATAGCACTAATAAAAAAGAGCTACTATTGTTTTAAATTAAGAGGTCTTATTTTGTTGATTATTTTTCAATTATATCTTCTAATGCGTCTATAATAATTTCAGGCGAAATATTTTTTGCTTCTATTGTTGGTATTGTTTCTACTGTATTTAATTGGCGTTGTATTGCTCTAGTTCTTGTTCCTACTACATCATCTAACTGACCAAGTCCAGTTTGGATGTTTTTTTGAGCTTTCTCGATAAACCTCCAAAATTACCAAACTCTTTCTTCACTGCACTTAAGACTTTCCATACTTCACTGCTTCTTTTTTGTATAGATAATGTTCTAAAGCCCATTTGTAAACTATTTAAAATAGCCATTAGAGTTGTTGGTCCGGCCACTGTAATTTTGTATTGGTCTCGCAATTGATCCACCAATGCACTGCGTCTTATTACTTCGGCGTAAATACTTTCAAAAGGAAGGAACATAATGGCAAAGTCAGTTGTATTAGGCGGGTCGATGTATTTGTCGCTAATGTCTTTTGCCATTTTACGGATTGTAATTTCTAAATTTTTTGTTGCAGCTTCAATATCTTCAGGAATTGCATTTTCATAAGCATTAATTAAATGCTCGTAGGTATCTTTTGGGAATTTAGCATCAATAGGCAAATACACAATACTACCTTCATCTTCACTTTTGCCTGGAAGTTTAATGGCAAACTCAACACTATCACTACTGCCTTTTTTCGTTTTAACATTGGCTTCGTACTGATTGGGTGCCAAAATTTGTTCCAACAAGATTGCCAACTGTACTTCGCCAACACCACCACGCAATTTTACATTGCTCAAGACTTTTTTGAATCCACCTACATCAGCTGCAATAGTTTGCATTTCGCCCAATCCTTTTTGCACTTCAATCAATTGCTTACCAACGGTTTCAAAACTTTGACCAAGTCGTTCACTTAATGTTTTTTCTAATTTTTCTTCTACCGTAACTCGAATGCTTTCAAGTTTGGTTTCTGTGTTTTTAATTAGTTCATTTTGTCTTTTCTCCAATTCTTCAAATTTTGATTTTTGAAGTTCGTTGAACGAAACTATGTTTTTATCAAATGTTTCTCCAAAACCGGTGAACGATTTTGTTAAAGATTCACGCATTAGTGCAGTATCGCCTTTAGCTTGTTCATTTAAGTCTTTTAGTTTTTCTTCAACTTTGACTAAAATTTTATCTAGCTGCTCTACTGTTTTTGTGGTTAAATCGGTTTGCTCTTTTTTTAATTCATCAAACTTAGTTCGTTGTTCTAAAGTGAAATCCTTTAGGTTCGAAGTAAGTGTTTCTCGATTGGTTTTATTATTTTCTTCCAGTTTAGTGGTTAATAATTCAATTTTATCCGCTAATGTTGTATTCATTTCTTTAAGAGCGTTTTGGTTTTGCTCTGTAATGTTTTTAAGAGTTTCAGATAATTCCTTTTTGAAATCTTTTAGTGTATCGTTGAGTTCAGTTCTGTTGTCCTTGGCAATAGTTGCATTTTCCTCACGATTGGTACGAAAATCCTCTTTTAGGTTTGTTTCGATTTTTGAAAGACTAGTTTGTAGTTCAACTACTTTGTTTTGCAACTCTGGCAATTCATTTCCGCTTTTGCTCCTGAAAACAATAATTAGTATGATTGCTAAAAGCAACAATACACAAATGATGATTAGTAAGATTGTTTCCATTATTTATTGATGAATTAAATATATTCCTTTTAGGAGATTATTAAATAATTTTCTTAACATTATCGATTAATTCAATAATGTAGTAAATATATAAAAAAGCAATCGAAAGAAAAATGAGGAAAACCGTAAACGGATGAAAAAAGAAGCATAATAGTGAGGCTCTTCCGTCTTATCAAAACAAATTTTGAATTATTTCTTATTTATATCATGGATTTTAAATTTTGAATTAAAAATTAGTTTTATTCCAAATTGTTGTTTACTAATCTGGTTCATCTTGCTCAAAGCTCAATACCCCGTCTTCAATAACCAAATTGTGCAATTCATACATCAGTTTCTCGACAATAACATTCATCTGAAGAGCCCTTCTTTTTTTGAGCTTAGACAACTTATGATGAAGGGTCATATGCTTATCTAAATATGGAAAGAAATCAGTCCAGAACTGCTCTATAAGATAATTATACTTTCGTATGTCTGAATCTGCATAGAGACATAACTGCCATAATGTTTGATTAGAAAGATAATTAGGCAGGTAATACATTTTTACAAAAATGTACGTCCTGCAAAATGACATGAAAAATAATGCGAAAAAGTATTCTAAACCTTGATAGTTCTCTTTAGTATTACTGGCTATTGTAAAAAATTGCATAGCGATATCTTTGGTCGGCTTATAATAAAAATGCAGATCAGCGTGGTAAGTATTATGAGGAATCTCCCAATGAAATTCAGGAAGATATTTACTCGATGAATATATCAAATATTCGTTTTGAATAATTCCGGAAAAGAAACTTTGATTCTGATATAGATTAGTCTGTATCCAATAACGGCTGTGGCTTAACAAAACAAAATCATGTTTTTCTCCTATTTTGCTTTTTAAAGACTGACTGATTAATTTTAATTTTTCATTACCAGTCCCCGCAGCTATAAACATCAGATAATAAGTCATTTTCTCACCATACGTAATTTGATGATATAAGTAGATTTCTTCAACTTCTGCCATTTCTAATATAGTTTCTATTGCAGTATCTAAAATTATATTCTTCGGCTCCTTTTCAATTTCACATACAGCCTCATGACTTTCATACAGTCCTTTCTTTATAAGCTTCTTTAATTCGGCAAGCCTTTTTTCCACAAGAAAATAGAGACTTTTCTGGGCAATTCCAACTGCTTCATACATTTCATTTCTATAGATTGCATCATCATCGGCAGTTGCTTCTTTTGCTTTTGCGAATAAATCAGTGAGATAATATTTGTTGTGGTTGTTTCTCACAAAGTATTTTTGAATATCAGGAATGTATTCTATAAGATTATTGATCCTTTCATCTAAACTCAGCAAAGCTGATTTATTTCCTGAATACAGTTCCTCTAAATATTCAAGATCATATTCAATCAATCTTGCATAAGATGTGAAAACACTATTTGAAGAACCTTCTGAAATGAGATTTTTAATCTGCCAGATATGAAGATCATGATCGTGGTAAAAATTATTTTCATACTCATTGAACCTTTTTTTGAATTTTTGCCATTTCTCTGTTCTAAAAATAGAATTTTCGAACTCATTATTTCTGGTAAATTACAGCAGACTTACGGCAGTAAAACGCAATGAAAGGAGAACCTAAAGAATAGTGATGACGAAGTTTTGATGAGAAGATAAAAGCTATATTAATCTGAAGGTGTTCTTTAACTTTTCTTACCCATTTATTCTGCTGAAGTTTTTGCGCATCTATATTATTTCCAATATGTATAATAAGATAGGAAAATGCAGAAGCCTCCTGTCTGGTAAAAAACATTTGGATAATATTATACTGATTGACCAATTGTCGAAGTAGACTTTAAAATACTCGTTTTCGAGTTTTGGAAATGTAAGTTTTTCTGAAGTTTTCATATTGTTGTGTTTTGAAGTTTAGATAAAGGATATTATTCCATTGCAGGATCAATCTGATCAGTTTTCTTGATTTTCTCAACGCCTCTTTCTCTCATCAGTTCCCCTGCATCGAGCATTTTGATTAAATGAATATAGGGTGTCGTCAGGTCAGAGTCAGGATCGCCACCATAAGGAGACAATGAAAGCTCTATGGTTTCACATAAGAAAAATTCAAACTCTTGCAGTGTTTTCTCGGCAAATGCATTTTGAAGCACCAAAAAAGGATTGTCGTATTCTTCCTTAGTCAGGGAAGAAAGATGAAATACTGTCTCACAACGGGAGGACTCTTTCACTTTCCATTTTTTGTTTTTCTCTTTCAGGCAGTAACAGACTTTAAGAAAAGAGCAGATAGCAGTGTAAAAGACAAAAGCATTGCAGGGTGCATCCTGTTTGAAAACTTTTCTCTTATAGCAGTGAAGCACCGCATCACTTAAATTCTTTTTATAATAATCAACATGTGCAAAGTCAAAAATAGCGTCAAATGCCTCAAATGGATTTCGTGCCACAAACCCCGCCCAAAACCTTGTTTCGAAGGATATTTTATTCTTTTTCATAGTGTGGAGATTTAAAATTCAAAAGCGAAGTTCCACTCGTTCAAAAGGATAATCTAGTCAAAAAGCGGATATAATATCTGATAAAAGGGATATTGTACCGGATATTTTTTTTATCTTTGAAACTCAGAATTTTTAATCCAAATGGCTTTATCTTTGAGCCTGTAGAAAATTGAAACTCATAATGGAACAGAAAATACATCAGGGAAGAAACGTAAAACGTTTTAGAGAAATGCTTGGAATCAAACAGGAGGCATTGGCTTTTGATCTGGGAGATGATTGGAATCAAAAGAAAATTTCCATGCTCGAGCAAAAAGATGAAATTGAAGATAATTTACTTAATCAAATATCAGCTATATTAAAAATTCCAGTTGAAGCTTTTCAGAATTTTGATGAAGAGCAGGCTATTAATATCATTTCAAATACTTTTCACGATGAAGCATTCATCGGTAATTCTGGTGGCACTTATAATGTTAATCCAGTACAAGAAATTTTAAAGCTTCATGAAGAAAAGATTGGTCTGTATGAGAGGATGTTGAAGGAGAAGGATGACATGATGGCAAGGCTTGAAAAATTAATCAATAAATAATAACTGAGATAATTCCCATATTTTTGATTTCTTATACTGTTGTATTTTTATATTAAATCATCTTTTTATGGCTCTCTTTCTTTTTCTTTTTAGCAATTCATCATCAACACCTGGATCGATTTCAAAGGAAGGAGATAATAAAATAGATGCTAATTTTTCGGTGTTAATCTGCCAATCTGCCAATGACGGTTCAGTTTGTTTCATTTGATTGGCTATTTTATTATCAGCACTAAATAATTCATGGAGTTTTAAGTTTTGATCAACTTCACCCGCTTTGAAATCTATACCTGATTGTTCATGAAAGAAGTGATTCTCCTGATAAAACCTCCTTTATTTATTATTGGTAAAACTTGAATAGCAAATTTTATCATTCGCTCTTGATATTCTTTTAAATTCTTTGGTTTTATCATCAAAACATTGAAATGAGCATTCATAATTTGTTTTTTTATATCACCAATATTAATCGATTCTAGTTCTATTTTTTTATTGATTTCATGCTTGTCCTGAGGGCTTCCATTTTTTAAAATATTTTGATTTTGAAATTTTTCAAGTTCTTTTCGTTTATAATTAAAATGTTCATCAAAAGTCTTTTCGTTTGAATCGATCCATTTAACTCTATCAAATCCCACTTGATATTCGTTATTACCAATTTTTCTATTGGTTTGTTTTTCATTACAAGTAGGGCTTAATTTTAATATTTGTGTTTTATCTTTTCTGGAAACAATTATGTGAATATGAGATTGCAGTCCCTTTTTATACTCTCCGGAAATTTCTTTTCCATTAATAACCTCTTTATCTGTACCCTTGTATTTTCTAAAATGCTCAATTTTAGCAAAATAAACCAAATCAGCTCCTGTTTTAATTCCCTTGTCTTGACGATTAAAATTCAAAGCATAGTTATCCATTACTTTGCGTCCGTAATCTCTTATAAGATTGTTAAATTGCTCTAATTCAGATAAATTTAAGTCAAAAACACTCGTAACTTCTCTTTTACCAGTAGCCAAAAAGGCAATATGATTCAACTCATTCTCGCTGAAGCTAATTGTTGGGGCAAAATATTTAGCATCATTTGCTCCTAATTTTCTTTTATTATTATCGATGGAAGTAATAACATCTATCGTGCTGATATTAATCTCTGAAGCTGTAAAGAATCCTTGTTTTCTATTTTCTAGCTGAAATATTTCACTCATTGAGGAAGACTTTTTGATGATTTTATCTAATTCTTCATTTTCCTTTTCTAAGTAAATAGCCAAGTTGGAACAACTTCCTTTATTGTCAGCTCCAAGCGTACTATGTGGTTTAGATATTGGCATTATGAAAAAAGAGATTTAATTTTATCCAAAGTGCCGGATTTGTTTTTGTCGTCTAATAGTTTACAAATAATCAAAATCGCTTGTCTGTTTTTTTGTAATTCAGAAATTATCATTTTAGTCCTTTCTTGATCATTGCTATTTATTTTGTTCAGGTTCTCTAAATGAGCTTTTTTTATTTCAGTTGTTCGTTCTGAATGTTGATCTAAGAGTTTATTTATCGAAATAATTAGCTTTGATATTTCTTCTTTTTGGGCGTTTTGATAATTAAAAACATCTTGTCTTAATGGTTTCAAAATATCTCTTTCTTGAACTTTTAAGAAAGAGACTATCCTTTTATCTAAAGCGGCAACCATTAAAGCTGGATTTTTATTTACAGCATCTTTGGGATCGATACCTGTTTTTTTGAAATAATAAATCATTTCTTGTATAAGAGTGCCTAAATTCATTCGTAAACTTTCAGATAATTTACCAAGTTCTGTATGCGCTTTTTCATCTATAATAATACTTTTTTTAGTCATAATTATAATTTTTAATTCTGTTAATCAATCTATTACGTGTTGAAATATATTTTAATTATAAAATATTATAAACTTCATTTCTAAAGAAAGCCTTATTTTCAAGGCTTTGGCCTCGCAGAGCAAGTAGGATAGGGGTTTTTCAGCCCCTGTCCTACTTGCTAATTACATTACTAGTATAAACTCTTTAAAGAATGATGTTCACACACAAGTCTAACCACTCGTTTTAGTTTTTAAAATCAAGAAATCATTTATATCTTTTGAGCCATGAAACAGGTACCTAATGTCTTTACATCTTGCCCCCGTTGAATTCCACTTCTTTAAACAATTTTCTGTTGCATTCGAACCCGCAACATCGTTGTCAAGCGCAAACAAAAGTTCAGAATAAACACTTAATACTTGATCTGCTTTCGAAAGCATTGATAGAGAATTTAAAATCAAGAAATCTTTTGACTTTTCACATTTTGGATACAACGTCAATAATGAAATGAAATCCGACCATGATTCTAAGATTATTAGGGATTTATTACTTTTGTTAATCCATGTAAACCATTTTATCCCTAAACATAATTTTGCATATTTATTTCGAATTTCAAATTGATTTTGATCATTCCTAAATCCCACACCAAAATATTTCCTATCCTTTATTCTATAATACACTTCATCTAAATACCTTTTGCATATTTCAATGTTCAATTTTCTTGTATTTAAATAATCAATTAAAATTCTATTTTGTAAAAGTTGAATTCTTTCCACACGATATTGCTTTTCTTTTTTCATCTCCAGAAAAATATTTTGTTTAGGCGGATCAAAAGAAAAAATAACATCCTCATTTTGTAGCCATCTAACTGCCTGCAAAAAGCCAATGGAAAAATACTTCATAATAAAGTCCACAGTATTACCTCCAAAACCTTCACCAAAGTCATAAAAAAGATTATGCTCACATTTCACAGAAGGCGTTTGCTCATTTCTCCAATCAGCTTTAAACCAAAACTGTTCTTTTTTCTTTTCAATGACTTCAATATTTAATCTTTTCAAAATATTAATCATTGGAATATTTCTTAATTTCTCTATATCGTTCACTATAATTTGAATTTTTACCTACCTAGCTACCTAAAGAAATTGGACAGTTATAATAAGCATATTAAAAAAAAAGTGCTTTATTTTTGATTTACCTAGTTTACCTAATTTAGGTAAGCCAAGTATTGATTATCACAGGTACCTACCTAAATAAATTACTTAAATTCAACTGATTAAGATATAATTAGGTAACTAGGTAAGTATGTTTAAGAATCTGTAAATCCCCAAGGCGAATCCTTAAATTTAGTTTTTGCTAAATATCCATATACTTGACGTTTTGCATGCTTGATTCTGGTAAAATTGTACTTTTTTAGTGCCGAGCCAACTTTTTGAGCATTTAATTTATGCCCCATAACCTGTAGTTCTGTTACAATTTCCGATGGTGTCCTAAAATCTGAAAGATTATCACTAGTCGAATAGTATTTTAAAACAAATTCATTCTCTACTGTTTGTACAGTAAAACGTTCATTTCTCAATTCATTGACTTTTATTTCTTCCTGAGTTAAATCTGATTTAAATTCTTTTTGATATTTAAAAATATGGTAAGCTTGTGACCAAAAATCATCGATATTAAATTCTTTGCTATAGGAAAAGTCAATCTTCTCAATAACGCTAAAAATAATCCACCTGACAGAACCTGTATCATCGCATAAAAATTCCGCACGATTTGTTGATGCTAAAAATGAACAAGTCCGATAGAGTAAAGTTGACTTATCCGCATAGGGTAAACGCTCATTAACAGAAACTTGACTTATAAGTGCTTTAATAGCATTGATATCATATCTTCCCATAACATCTAATTCTTCAACATTAATAATCAAAGACTTAGCTAGCTTAATACGTTCATCCCTTCCTATTCCTAAATTTGTATATAAATATTTTTCAAGTTGAGTTGGACATAGAAAATTTAAAAAATAAGATTTACCAAAACTTTGGCCTCCTTCTAAAACTAATACATGTTTATTTATAGCTTCCTTCAGAAATACCGTTTTAACAGCACGAACTGCCCATTTAAGAAGGTGGAGGTGAAACAATTCATTATCGTCCGTATTTACGTAGCTAGCATACCTTTTGACATGGTCTTTGCCCTTCCAAGGTGGTAAGCTTTTAAAATACTCTATCAGTGGATTAATACGCTCCACAAAATGCGACTTTAAATATGTTTTAAAAACTTGTGGACTAACATTTAATTTTTCTCTATGAAGATGTATCAAAAGAGAGGACTCGTTAAAATCGATTTTACATGCAGAGTTTACATCAAAAATTTCATACTCCAATGCAATTTCATTAAACTTGATTTTAAAATACTTAGATAATTCTTCCTGAATTTTGTCATACACAGAATCCTTGCGTGAAGACACATCATATACGCTTATTTCTTCCATAAATAAATAATTGATGAATGAGCATAATGCCAATATTTGCATATACTCTTTTCAGTTACAAAAAAATTTCTAAGCGCTCAAAAGTGAATTTTTGAACACTTATTTTTTTAATTGTTTGGAAAATTTAGACAAAACTTCCTCATCTGAATAGACTTTGTGCTTTCTTATCCATTCAACTATCTCAACTCGATCGAAGAATAAAGCTCCGTTGGTAGGCTTGTTATGTGGGATTAATTTTTTAGCAGATAATTTGTGAATCGTACTATCTGAAAAGCCTGTATAGTTCATGAGATCTTTAATAGTGAAAATCTCTTTTTGGAACTGATTCCCTTTTGTAATCATCATTTTAATTTCATTTAACTGTTCAATAATTTTTTGTGGGTTCATAATTTTTGTTTTAGAATTATGAGGCTAAACTATTGGAATGAAACTAGATGAAACGTGGAATTGCGACTTGGTCACATAATAATTCGGGGAATTTACATTTTTTGAACACTTTCGTATATTTTTTTTTGACAGAGGGTAACGGTTATTCTATTTTTATCGGATAATGATTTTTCATTTACAGGAATATATTTACCGGCTTTTTTATATTGTAACAGAGAAGCTATACTTTTTTTAGGTATTACACGGTTTGAATCTAATTTTATCAAGAAAAAGGAATCATAAATTCATTGATAAAAGCGTGTGTTTCCTGAGCACTAATTTCTAATTTAAAAAAATAATTATTCTTAGATTTTTTTAAGCAATTAGCAATCAAACTTTGAAAGTCAATTAATAATGTGTCATCGTTAAATAGTTCAATCTTTTTAAATTCAACATAATAGTAATTTATTGCTTCTCTATTAGCATCAATTAAATCAGCTACTTTTTTCTCAGACATATTGTTTGAGGACTTTGATGTATTTTGGAACTGAGATAAATTACTATTTGACTTTTCTCTATTATACCGATTAAAAATATTATCACCTTTTAAAAAATATATAGATGATACAGTAAGTAAAAATGAAAAAATAACTCCAAAAATTAGAAGTATTAAATAGAATAAAATAAAATTACCATTGTATAATTGAAAAGCACTGTGTATAACTACCAAAAAAGGTAGTAGCGGGGCAAAAATAAGTGAAACCTTTTTGGATCTTATTTTGGTATCTACCTTTTGTATTCGTTGATGAAGAAAGAAAAAAATTTTTTCAATTATTCTTGCCATAACGCTTAATTATTTTTACTTTTCAAGTAAAAATACTAAAAAAATATAGCTAATTGAAACAGAATGAAAAGTTTACTATCTTTGCGAGGTCAGCAATTTGTTATACATATATTGTACTGATGAAAACAAAAAAGCCTCTACATTGCTGTAAAGGCTTGGTTTTAGTAGTGGTCCCACCTGGGCTGGAACCAGGGACCACCTGATTATGAGTCAGGTGCTCTAACCAGCTGAGCTATAGGACCGGTTTTGAGGTTGCAATATTACCACTATTTTTCATTTGTAGCAAATATTTAAGCATGATTTTTACATTAATTTTGTAATTAATTTTGTAAAAATCAAAACTAGCTGATTTTTAACTATCTAATTCATTCATTAGATCCTCAAAATTATTTAATTTCTTGACATAACTCTATCAAAACTCCATTTGTGCTTTTCGGATGCAAGAAAACAACGAGCTATTATCGGCTCCTTTTTTAGGAATTTCGTTTAAAACCACAAATCCTTCACTTTTTAAGCGCTCTACTTCAGCAACGATATCCGTTACATCAAATGCTATATGATGAATCCCCTCTCCTTTTTTGTCAAGAAATTTAGCAATGGGACTTTCTGGACTAGTCGCTGCCAAAAGCTCTATCTTATTTGGTCCGCTTTGAAAAAAGGAAGTTATTACCCCTTCGCTTTCCACCGCTTCCGATTTATAAGCAGGAACCCCAAAAAGCTTTTCAAACAAAAGATTCGAAACTTCTAAATCTTTAACTGCAATCCCTATATGTTCTATTTTATTCATCATCTTAATTATTGATTAACATAGGTATTAAAATAACCACATTCGGCAATTACATCTTGATAATATTTTGTATCCGAATAATCTTTTTTCAATATTTTAAAATTATTCCATGCCAAGAAATTTATCTGATCCTGATCTGCAGTCCACCAATTTGTCACCGAATTATACTTTTTATTATAATATTCATTTCGCTCGCATTTTGCCAACATATAAACACATTTTGCCTTTTGCTCTTTTGTAGTAGCGGCTTCCAGTGCTTTTTGGTAATACATTTTAGGCAACGAACAATTTGTGATCATTTTTTTCATAGCATCTCTAAATGAATACGGACTTGAACCATACCCTACAATTCCGATTTCATAAAAACTTCTCCCGTTTCCAAAATGAGTTATATTATAAAATGCATTTCCTAGTAACAAACTGTTTGTATATACATCTTCATTTTTAGCTAATTTGTCCTGCATTGCATTTATTGTAGTTAAGAATTCTATTTGAGAATACTTCTTTTTCTGAGGCATAGCATGGTCACAATCATGACAATCTTTTATATTTCCATTAAATGGATTCCCGTAAAAAACCGCATTTTGCAACGTATCAGTTTGCTGCATGAAAGCAATTGCTTCAGGAATTTTATTTTGATATGTTGCCTGTATTGCTTGGAAATTATTAATATTATTTAAATTCAAATTATAAATACTAAAACCTATTTTTTCTATTTCGGTTTTATTCGGCTTCGCCAAAAATGCTTTCATCCCTAACAAATTCTTTTCGACATCATAAAAAGAATTTCCTGCTCCCCGAATAACTATACGATGAAGTATTAGCAAACAATTCTGCCATTACATAATTTTTCTGCTCTTTATAAAGTGTCATCAAGTACATTCTGCTCCAACTAGAAGCATTTTCATAACGAAAATCACCTACATTTTGCTTTGGGAGTTCCTGATACAACCAATTTAGATCTTTAAGAATCGTTTTCTCATTTTTAGAACTTAACTTATCTATTTTACTCATATTATTTACAAAACGAAGCAATCTAAGTTGATTATTAGCCAACTCTGTTTTGGGCATTGTTTTTTCGGCTTTCGTAAAATTTTCATCTGCTTTAGCAAACTCTCCTTTTAATGTTTGCAAATACCCTAAAGCAGTATTCCACAAATAAGGTTTCTCTGTATTTCCTGCTGCAGCAATTTTTAAAACTAGATCAAATGCTTTTGCATTAATTTTACTTTTATTTGCTTCTTTATTTTCTGCAACTGTCTGTTTTTTTGAAGGCTGATCATCATTTGTGCTTATTTCAAATGAATTATTAATCCCTTGTTCCTGCTGATTAACCAATCTTGTAAGCAAATAATTCAAATGTTCATTTTTAGGGTCTAATTGATAAATTTTATCGATTGCTTGCGCTTCGTCTTTATAATAACCATGAATTGCCCAAAGTGCAGCTTTATCTCTATTATTTTTGGCCATAGCCAAAGATTTATTCCAATCAGCTTCATTTTCTGGGCGAAAACTATAAGCTGTAACAACTCTCATTTCTGGGCATTTATCAAACACTTGTGCATATAAATAATTAGATGTCGAATATTTTCCTTGCTGATGATTTATTCCTGCCACATAAGATAGCGCACGATAATACAGTACATTTTTAGGAACTGCTGCTTCTGTTTTATTAAAAAATGCAATTGCTTTTTGTTTGTTGCTACTATAAAAATAAGCTTTCATAGTAAGGAACCAATATCTGTTTTTCAAAAATGGATCTGATATAGTATTATATACATTTTCGATAGATTGAATCATTTTAAAATCATCAAAAGTATTAGCCACTCTTGGCTCATAACTCCAATAATCTTCTCCTACTGAAACCGTTTCTATTTTTTGTGCTAAATACAAAAACTCGATAAATGCCTTGACTTTATCATCTTTCAAATTTATTTTCTTGCCCCAGTTTAGAGAAGCCTGATTTTGTTTCTTCGTTTTATAAAAAACATGAAGCTTCTCAATTTCATCCTTATACACTGTAGCCTTATCTTTATCATACGAATATCTTGACGTATTATCCCCAATTAGAAAATGACTTACTGTAGCAGTATCAATTTTTGTTTTTAAATAGGTATTCCAATCTGATTTAATATCATCATTAAATCAAGAATTGTGTTCGGTATCAAAACCAATCCCATAAAAAACCTCACCCGATAAAAATAATGGCCTGTATGATTTTTCAACAAAAGTTTCAGGAGTAAAATTAGAGCTATACCCCATTCCCCAATCATCACCGCCTCCACAAGCATAAATTACACCGTAAGCAAATAATAAAACACCACTAGAAACAAGAAAGAACTTGTTTAAAAATATTTTTTTCATAATTTTTTAAATTGAATTCATCTAAGTCGTAAAAAATAATCTCTTTAGGATATTGAGCTGCATTCTCCTCTAAATCGGAAGCCATTTCTAATAAATCATCCTTCGATATTACTTCTATTTTTAAAATATCTCCTTGTTTGTAAAAAGTACCTTTTTTATAATTGGAGTACTTTACAGTAAAATATTTTTTTTGACTTTGCACAAAATTAGTATCATTTTGCAAATCTTTTATATCTATTTTACTTTTTAATCCTATTACCTTATTCTCCCGAATATGAACTGCCCAAGAATAAATTGGCAAAGCAAAATCAAGCGGCAAAGGATATTTCTTCAAACTTTTTATGTATCGTTGCGCAATTCTTCTATCATAAATTGAATTAAGTGAATCAGGCGCAATTGTCCCCATATTATAATACATTAAAACACCCGAATCGACATTTGGAATTTTAGTCTTTTCAAAATATTTTATCTGATGCAATCGTATCGTAGCTGAAAGTTTTTTACGAGATATCTTCTTAAAATATTCTATAAATTTCAAATAATTTGTTTTACTTGCCAATGTCCAATCACAATCGATTTGGATTTCCTGACAAGAAATTCCGTTCTTACTATTTATTAATTCGATAAAATCAAATGTTTTTTTTGCCAAATCTTCAACATCAATTCCTTTTTTTAGCATCACTTTATTTTTGATGTACACCACTGGAACTATCGTTAAGTTTTCAGTTTTATTCTCAAAATGGACAGGACTCAACGGAAATGGCTCTTGTGTTTTTGGATGCAAATCAACATCAAAATATCGGATATAAATTTTATTGATATTATTTTGCTCTAAAACCTGCTTTTCTTCTGCAGACAATTTAAAAATAGTTTTCCAATAATAAAAAGCGGCAACTGGTTTCTCTTGCTTATTACATGAAATTAATAACAAAAACAAGACCCCAAAAATAACGCGAAGTTTCAAAATATTCTAAATTAAATTTACTGCCAAATGTAAGAATACATTTTATTTTATTAAAAAAAAGTTAGAACTGTTTTCTTTAAACAAAGCCAGACTCTTTATATTTTTTATAAAACAACAACTCCTAATAATTCGATAAAAAATTTCGATTAAAGCAAATATAATTGTTATTTTGTGGATTCAAAATCCAAACCCATTATGTTGAAGAGCAACTCAAAATATATTTTCTTTTTATTAACCTTATTGATGGCGAGTTGCGCCAAACGCGGAAGTATAACTGGCGGGTTAAAAGACACGCTTGCTCCAGTCTTACAATCTAGTATTCCCAAAAATTTCAGCACAGAATTTAAAGGGAATACAATAAAATTAACCTTTGATGAATATGTGAAATTAAAAAATGCAAATAAGCAATTGATTATTTCGCCGCCAATGAAACATGAGCCTCTAATAACTCCTACTACGGCAAGTAAATTCATCAACATCAAAATAATTGACACTTTACAACCCAACACTACTTATAGCTTCAATTTTGGACAAAGTATTACCGACAATAATGAAGGGAATCCATACAATCAATTTAAGTATATATTTTCTACAGGAACTTATATAGATTCCTTAGCACTAGGCGGAAAAATTAAAGATGCTTATGACAAACAAGCCGATTCATTTGTATCTGTAATGCTCTATGAAATAAACGACAGCTATAAAGACTCTATCGTTTATAAAGAAAACCCGAGATACATCACCAACACATTAGATAGCTTAAAAACATTTAGATTAGAAAATTTAAAAGCAGGAAAATATCTTTTGGTCGCTTTAAAAGACAAAGGAAACAATAATAAATTCAACCCAAAGGACGACAAAATAGGCTTTATAAAACACCCTATTACCATACCTAACGACACTATTTATGAATTGGAATTATTCAAAGAAATACTCCCTTTAAAAACACATAAACCTGCTCAAGTTTCTGGAAACAGGCTAGTTATAGGATACGATGGAAAACAAGACTTCAAAAACTCAAAACCGAAAATTGTCTTGAAAAAGAATGATGAAATTCTCCCTTCGATCGTTACACAATTTCCAAAAAAGGATTCCTTACAAATTTGGTACAAACCACTAAAAGCAGATTCGCTATCAATAGAAATCAATAAAGACAGCTACAAAAAAAATTACACCTTTAAAATAAAAGATCAAAAGTAAAGATACTTTGCGTATAAGCGCACTACAAAACGGAATTATACATTTTAGAGACCGATTTACACTAGAAAAGCGCAACTCCTTTAGTACATTTTGACGAGTCAAAAATAAAATTAATAAATAAAGACTCTGTTGCTGTTCCTTTCAAAACTGAATACGATGATTTTAATCAACAACTGTTTTTAGAATTTAAGAAAGAGCCTTCCGAAAAATATGCATTCACTCTTTTACCTGGAGCGTTAACTGATTTTTATGAAAAAACAAATGACACTCTAAAATACAATCTGACTACTAGAGCCACTGCTGACTACGGAAACCGAACTTATTTTAGAGAACGTAAAACGCTTTCCTGTGATTATAGAATTAACAGATAAAAAGGGAGAAAAAGTTCTTACTAGCGAATACACTGAAGGTAACACAAAAATAGAATTCAATCTTTTAGAACCTACATTATTTACACTTCGCGCAATTTACGATGACAATAAAAACAAACAATACGACCCGCGAGGGAATTTCTTAGAAAAGAAATACGCTGAAGAAGTAATTTATTTCTCAAAAGAAATCGATGTTAGAGCCAATTGGGATGTTGAACAAGTTTTTGACTTGAGTATCCCCTACACTCCCGAACCTGAAAATAAGAAAACAGATAAAAAGAAATAAATTATAATCCTTCGATTGTAAAACTATCCTTATCATTTAGGAAAGCAAGCTTTTTTCTTGTTTCATACATTTTCTCTTTATCTAATTCAACAACAAAGACACCTTCGGCTTCCTGAGGTTTAATTAAATATTCCCCTAGAAAATCGATAGCTTGCGAATGTCCAATGTGTTCAAATTGATGATAATCTAATCCTACTCTATTAACTCCTATCGAATAACATACGTTTTCAATAGCACGGGCTTTTAGTAATGTGTCCCACGCATTAGTTCGTATTTTAGGCCAATTGGCCACATACAAAACTAGATCGTAAGACTCTGTATTTCTAGAAAAAACAGGAAATCTAAGATCATAACAAATAAGCGGACAGATCTTCCAGCCTAAATAATCTACAATTAATTTCTGCGTTCCTTTGGTATAAACTTTATCCTCACCTGCAAGGGTAAATAAATGGCGCTTGTCATAATGTTGCAATTCTCCCGAAGGAAAAACAAATAACAATCTGTTATAAAAATTACCATTCTCTTCAATTACCAAGCTTCCAGTAATTGCTGTTTTTTTAGTTTTAGCTAATGATATCATCCACAAAACAGTTTCCCCACGCATAGTTTCAGCTACTCGAGAGGGATTCATGGTAAATCCTGTAGTAAACATTTCAGGAAGTACTACCAAATCAACCACTTCGTTGATCTCATTAATTTTTTGCTCGAAATGATTTCGGTTTTTCTCAGGGTCTTCCCAATGGAGAATAGATTGAATTAGTGCAATTTTCATATTGTAAATATACTATTTTTAGATAAATCATCTTATTAAACTATAACATAAAACTACTACTTTTTTAAAAACTACTGAACTCAGCAAACATCACGCTTTCGCAAATAAAAAAACATTATGTGAAAAAATATTGCAAAAATATTGCAATATTTATGCAAAAAAATTTCAATGGATAAGAATTAATTATATATTTGGCAATTAATTAAAAACCTATAAAACCTAAAACCACCCTAATTATGAAAAAAAAGTACCCTCCAAAAACCTTCTAGAGTCAACACTGCTCTATATATTGCAAATTAACCTGCAGTAAAAAAATAAAAACCACATGACTACCCTTATACTGTCATAACCTGTTTTTGTTGAAGCTATGATTAAAAAAAATAGCAAGAACTCCTAAAAAGAATCAACCAGAAAACCCATTGATACTACTAGGCAGAATTATAGAATATAACAACCAATAATTTATAATACACTAACAAAAAACCAATACAATGAAACAAACTATTTTAATGATTATGTTTTTATTTACTGTGCAAATTACCCTAGCACAAGTAAAGACAGTCAAAGGAACTGTCACCGACTCTAATGGTATTTCACTACCAGGAGCATCAATAGCTATAAAAGATGAAAAAGAGGTGTAACCACCGACTTTGATGGTAAATTTTCTATAGAAACACAAAAAGGAAAAACACTAATTATATCATTCTTAGGACTAGAAACACAAAATGTACTTATAGGCGACTCTAACACTATTAACGTACAATTAAAAGAAGCCGCTGCAACTGCACTTTCTGGAGTAGTAGTTACCGCTTTAGGAATAAAAAGAGAAAGAAAAGAACTTGGCTATTCTTTTCAAGACATAAAAGGAAAAGAACTAGCCACAAACCCAACATTGAGTATTGCTCAATCATTATACGGAAAAGTTGCAGGGGTAAACATCTCTCAAACTGCAGCAGGTATAGGTGGTAGCTCACGTGTTGTTATAAGGGGAAATAGATCTGTAAGTGGAGACAACCAACCATTATATATTGTTGATGGAGTTACTCTAGGAAATACTGGATTAGCTGGAATTACAGATCCTAAAGCTGGAGTATATGCCGATGGATTAGATAATGGAGATGGATTATCCAGCATAAACATGGATGATATTGAAAATATTTCAGTTTTAAAAGGCGGAGCAGCCAGTGCGCTTTATGGAGAACGTGGCGCCAATGGAGTAATTGTAATTACAACAAAAAAAGGAAAAAGAAACTCTTTAAAAGCCGAATGGAACAGCACAACCACATTTGATCAAGTTAGCACAAAATACAAAGATTTCCAAACACAATACGGTACAGGATCAGACGGACAACTTCCAAACCCCAATGATCTTAGCAGTATTCAAAATAACACAACAAATGCTTGGGGACCAAAATTTGGATCTCCAGATGTTATGGTAAGAATTTTTGACGGCTCTTACAAACCATATCAAAATATAAAAAACAACATAAAAGATTTTTTTAGAACCGGTGTTACTATAAACAACAGCTTAAGTATTTCAGGAGGTGGCGAGAATACCACTTATCGAGTAAGTTATTCCAATCTAAACGCTACAGATGTTATACCAAAAAGCGATTTAAAGAGAAATACATTTACATTGGGTGTAAATTCCCAGATGAAAAAACTAACAATCGATGCTAAATTTAGTTACATTGTAGAAGACACCAATAACAGACCTGCTTTAGGAGATGACTCTAGCAACCTTGGCTTATCTGTAGCTGCATTGGCTCCTAATATTGACCAAGCTTGGTTAAAAAATTACGAAGATGAAAACGGAAATTACCGTCTCTGGAACTCAAATGGTTATCGATTAAACCCTTATTTCGTAATAAATGAAAATAAAAACGAAACTGAGAAAAACAGAATAATGGGTAATTTCAGTGCAAGCTATGCTATTACAGATTGGTTAACTGCTACAGGTAGAGCAGGAATTGACAGATTTAACTTTAAAGGATTCGACTTTGTGAATGCCGGAACTACATGGCCAGGAAGAGAAAAAGGCTCTTTAGTTAATAACGACATTACATTTCAGGAATACAATACCGAAGCTTTATTAAATGCTCAAAAATCAATAGGTGATTTCAATATATCTTTAGGAGTAGGTGCCAATCAGCGTGTTTCTCAAAGAATCGTCACAGGCAGTACTCTTACCAACATGATTATTAAAGGGGAAAACAAGCAATCCAATTTCCTTTCAAGTGTTTTAAATCCAAAGACAAATGACGAAATACTTGTACGCTCATTATACACCTATTTAAGAGCTAATTACAAAAACTATTTATTTTTAGACTTCACAGGCCGCAATGATTGGAACTCAACATTAGCCTCTGCAGCTAGCTCAAATTACAATAACAATTATTCGTTTTTCTACCCTTCACTTTCTTCAAGTTTCATATTTACCGATGGTTTAAATATAAACAGCGATGTATTAACCTTTGGAAAAATAAGGGCTTCATGGGCAGGAACTGCAAAAGCATTAGAAACACCGTACGCCACAGCCCTAACTTACAATATACAAGCAAAACCCTTATTAGGAAACCCTATTGGATCAGTAAACACCAATATCATACCTAACAACACCCTAAAGCCTGAATTTACAACTAGTTATGAAGTAGGAGCCGATTTGGGATTCTTTAAGAATCGCATAGAAATAGACCTTTCTTATTACTACACACGAACTAAAGACCAATTAATCATACTAAATACCTCTCAAACATCTGGTTATACTGGAGCTAATGCTAATGCAGGAACTGTAGAAAACAAAGGTATTGAGGCCCTAGTAAAAGCTGGAATCTTTAGAAACGAAAATGGTTTTAATTGGGATCTAACTTTCAACTTTGCTAAAAACAAAAATACTTTATTAGAATTAACAGGAGATACCGATACACAAGTAGTATCTAATGCAAGATGGGCAGGAGCTCAAATTGTAGCTAAAGTAGGGAAAAGTTCAACCGAAATTTATGGCAGAAAATTTGAAAGATCTCCTGATGGGAAAGTTATCATAGGCACAAATGGACTTCCTGTACTAACACAAACATTTGAAAGTTTAGGTCGAGTAGCACCAGATTGGATTGGCGGAATTACCAATGAATTTTCATACAAAGGGATTAGCTTAAGTGCTAATATAGACATGAAATTTGGAGGCAAAATGTACTCCATGACTAATGCCTACGCAGGCAGTACAGGATTATCGAACGCAACCTTAGAAGGAAGAGAAGAGTATAACGGATGGGTTGCCGAACAACTAGCCGCAGGAAAAACACCTGGAGAAATCGCAAAATTAACTCCTACAGCAGGACTTATAGTACAAGGTGTTAAAGTACTCACTGATGGAAACGGCAATGTAACTGGCTACGAAGACAACACTACACCAGTTAACCCTCAAACGTATTGGAGAAGCTTATATGGAGAGACTACCACTGCAGAACCATTCATTTATGATGCATCATATGTAAAATTAAGAGAAGCTTCTTTAGGTTATGAATTCCCTAAAAAATGGCTAAAAGGTACAGGATTCGATAGATTTAAATTCTCTGTTATTGCAAGAAATTTGTGGACCATTTATTCCAAAGTACCAAATATAGATCCCGAATCTACTTATACAAGTGGCAATGGACAAGGTTTTGAATATGGATCTTTACCATACAGAAGATCTTATGGTTTTAACTTACAATTATCTTTCTAACAATCTAATTTAATCAAAATGAAAAAATATATAATACAATTGCCAAAATATGCTTTAGGTGCAATTTTACTACTTACTACAATTAATTGTGCCGACGACGAACTATTTAGAGAAAAAAACACAAACCCTGAAGCTTTTGTAAGTATAGATCCTGCAATACAAATAACTGGGGTAGAAGCAGGATTATCTGGCGCATGGTTTGAACAATGGAGAGCTAACCTTATATATGGTGAAGGCTTAATACAACATCTGGCTGGTTCTTGGGCCGTAACTACTTTTGGCTCTTTCTATGCTGCAAACAGTGATTATCAAGCAGCCCTTTGGACTTCTAATTATGGAGGTGGAATTGTACGCAATCTAGTAGATGTTCTCGAAAAAACAAATGAAAAAACAGAGTATAACAATCAAAATGCTGTTGCAAAAGTCTTAAAAGTAATGGTTTTCCAACGTTTAACCGATTTATATGGAGATGTTCCATATTCTGAAGCAGGCTTAGGCTATCACCAAAAGATTTTCTATCCAAAATATGACAACCAAAAGGACATTTATACAGATTTTTTTAAAGTTTTGGATGAGGCTCAAGCACAAATGCAAACAGGAACTGACCCAATAAAAGGAGATCTTTTTTATGCAGGCGATGTGTCTAAATGGAAAAAAATGATAAACTCATTAAGATTACGTTGTGCTATGCGAATTTCGAAAGTAGATCCCGCATTAGCAAAAGAACAAATTCAAAAAGCAGTTACTAATGGAATATTTACCAGCAATGAAGACAACTGTTACATGAAACACGATTCCTCTCCTGCTGAAACAGCTGGTGCCTTAAATAATGGAAAACGGAATGTCTCATGCATTAAAAGGACCTGGTTCAGTTCAGGAGCGTCCAACCAATATCCTAATAAGTGCATTAGAGAATGATCCTAGAAAAAAAATATGGTTTTTACCAAATGCAACTGGAAAATATGTAGGATTAAATCCGAATAACACCAGAGCAAATCATCCAGGTCCAGGCGCAGATAGCAGATTTAGCGACCCTACAGCCCTATCTATATGAAAACAATGCTCCTTATATGCATCTTACTTACTCAGAAACGATGTTACTTCTAGCTGAGGCTTCTTTTAAAGGTCTATATACTGGAGATGCACAAGATTATTACAAAAAAGGGATTGAAGCAGGAATCAGACAATGGTCTATTTTTAAAGATGCAAGCATAATTGACAATAATGCAGTTACAGCTTTTGTAGCCACAAAAAGTCTTACTCCAGGAAAAGAACTAGAAGAAATTGCTACACAACAATGGCTTACCTTATTTCTTAACGGAATGGAAGCTTACAGCAATTACAGAAGAACAAACTTTCCTGTTTTAATTACAATAACAAATAACAACTCTAGTACAGGTGGAGTTATCCCAAAAAGAATGCCTTATCCTGTAGAAGAATCAACTAGTAACAAAACAAACTTTTTAGCCGCAAGTGCAAAATACAACAACAATAGTTGGCTAGCTAAGGTTTGGTGGGATGTTGACTAATTTACAAATCACAATACATCAAAAATCACTCTTCTAATACCACAAAGAAATAGTGTCGTTCGCAATTTATTTTGAATTGCGGATGACACTATAATTTTAAAATACTTTCTTGAAAAAATAACATAGCCATTTTACTAACAACCAACTTAAATTTCCCCAAAATCATATAAAATCACACATAAAACCTACCCTAGAAACATCAATTTAACAAAAACTACCTACTTCCTTCAATACAGAAAATACAATCAAATATTCAACGCCATGTATTTTTTCAAATTCTAACTTAAAAAAATTTTGATTTTAGCCCAATCACATTTATTCCTCAAAACTACCCAAATCAACAAACATCCGTCTTTTGGGAATAAAAAAACATTAAACAAAAAATACTGCAATATTTTTGCATTGATTATGCAAAAATATTGCAGTATGTAAAAATTAATTATATATTTGATTATTAATAAACATTAATATCTTATAAATCAAATAATTATGACAAAAAAGTTATTTTACTTAGCATTTATTGGAGAAATGGCATTTTCAGTAAATACGTATAGATTTGCAATTAAAAAGCATTTCAGAGAAAGCGATCAAATTTTACATAAAAAAGCTGTAAAAGCTTCTTTTCTAAATGCTGGAATTTATGGAGCTTCACACACAATAGAAGATGCTACACCATATTTAGCCGAAAATCCATATGTGTTCGAGTGGCACATTTGATCAAAAAATGAACCAGATACACACCCAATTCTGGATTGCTTTGTTTGTAGATGAACAAGAAGTTTATGCAAACTGGAGAAGAACTGGCTACCCAATTTTACCCCTGTGAACTTCCCTAGAAACGTGACAAACAGCACAATACCAATATGTTTAAAATACCCAACTGCCGAATACTCTGTTAATTCTGTTAACTTAGCAGAAGCCGTTAAACATCAAGGCAGCGATACATTTAGGTGCTGCCTCCCTAACAACAGGAGCATGTATTAACCTTAGCAATACGTAACTCAACGAGTAGGTACAAAAA
>NZ_JBXBAV010000151.1:0-25627 GCF_056783245.1 Flavobacterium sp. TC780
ACATGCTCCTGTTGTTAGGGAGGCAGCACCTACAGGAGCATCAGATTTGATTTTAAATACTGATTTATCTTATAGTAAAAACTGGAAAAATGATGCTGGAATTACAGCAACAATCGCATACAATCATTATTCTGATAAACTTTATGCAATTGGAGCTCTAGGAAAAGGAAATTTAGTTGACAAGTCAATGGGTTCTTTGGATCTTGTTTTGAAAACTAAACTAAATAAAAATCTTGGACTTGACTTTGGAGCAAGAAACCTCTTAAACCCAGAATTTAGAAGAGTTCAGGAAAATACCAGCGGAGACGTTTTAGTTTTTAACTATAAGAAAGGTGTGACATTTGGATTAGGAATGAATTACCAATTCTAATAACACACAGAACTTGTTCAGTTAGCAATTCTTTAACATTTCGATAAACAACATATAACAAATAGATCACAACAGCTTAACACTGATTAAGACTTAAGTTCTCAACTTTGCATAAACACAAACTAATTAAAAAAGTAATGAAAAAAACAATTTCAACAATTTTCGGTTTAGCGGCTTTATCGCTTGTAACACTTACAACATCTTGCTCTAGCGACAGTAACAATGATTCAACAGATGGAGGAAAATCTACTTTCGTACTAAACAGAGACAATCTTCAAGGAGAAATCAACGATGGAGAAGTTGTCTTAGAATCTGGAACTTACAAACTTACAGGGAAATTAATCGTTAAGAATACTGCAAAACTTACAATTAAACCTGGAGTTATTATTGAAGCAACTACATTAGATGTAAATAAAGTAGAATCAATTAGATATATCGCTATTTCTCAAGGAGGAAAAATTGACGTTCAGGGAACTGCTGCTAGTCCTGTTATCATGACAGCTACGCAACAAAAACCTGGATCTTGGGGTGGATTAGTAATCTGCGGAAAAGCACCTATCAATTCAGGAGCAACTGCTTCTGCCGAAGTTTCTGACTTACCATATGGTGGAACAGATGCTAATGACAACTCTGGTTCAATTAAATATTTAAGAATTGAATACCCTGGCTATGCTTACAACACAAGTAAAGAATTTAACGGAATTTCTTTCTTCGGAGTTGGTAAAGGAACAAGCATTGACTATGTTCAAATTTTCGAAAGTTCAGATGATGGATTTGAGTGGTTTGGCGGAACTGTAAATGCAAATCACTTAGTTGTTTCTAATAAAGATGCTGCTAATGTTGGTGATGATTTATTTGACTGGACTGAAGGTTGGAATGGAACTGGAGAAAATTTCTACGGAATCAGAACAAACGCTGGTAACAGAGGTATCGAAGCTGATAACAACGCTAACAATAACTTAGCTGCACCAATTTCTTTCCCTACAATTAAAAACCTTACTTTAGTTGGATTCGGATCTACTGACACAAGCGCAGAATCTCAAGCATTTAAATTAAGAGTTGGAACAAAAGGAAAATTTGATAATGTTGTTTTAAAAGGTTGGAAAACTGGTTTTGACGTTCAACACGACGAAACTATTTCATATGTTGGAGGTGACTTATTAGCAACTAACGTAAAATTCGAAGACGTAACTACAAAATCAATTGGTAAAAATACAGCAGGAACAACAATTGACGTAACTAAAGTTTTTACTGAATCTGCAACTGCAATTGGAGCAGGAAACGGATCAGGAGTTCCAACTTGGACTCAAGGATGGACAAAAGGCTTGTAATATATTAAAGCACAAAATGTTAAAAACATCCTAAAATTTTAGGATGTTTTTTTTTGGTGTGGTTTTTGAAAACTTTTTTAGTATATTTACTAGACTAAAATTAAGCGATGGCAAAAAACTACTTTTATATTACACTCTTATTGGCTTTTTTCTTTATTACTGCAAGTGTTTCGGCACAAGACAGTAAGCAACAGCCAAAAACAGACGGCACCGTTATAGAGGGCTTAAGTTTGTATCCAAACCCTGTGAGTAATGGTAAAGTATATATTTCATCTAAAAATGATTTAGAAAAAGAAATAATTATTTTTGACATACTAGGAAAAAAAGTATTACAAACACAATTAAGTTCAAGAGAACTTAATATTTCCAATCTTTCTCCTGTGTTTATATCATAAAAATAAATGAAGAAAATGCAACTGCAACTAGAAAGCTAATTGTCAGGTAAATTTTCAAAATAAAAACACAAAAAAGCTCCAAAGTAATATTGGAGCTTTTTTCTTTTAAATAAATTACCTTTGCAAAAAAAAGATCTTGATTACAACAACTGATATATTTACAATTTCCAATCAAAAGCAATTTGAAAAAATAGCATTGAAAGTATTCCGCTTTCAATATGAAAACAACGTAGTATATCGAACGTTTTGTGATTACCTAAAAACAGATCCGCAAAAAGTAAAATCGCTGGAACAAATTCCCTTTTTACCAATTCAGTTTTTTAAGAGCCATCCCGTGGTTTCTAATTCTGATCCTGCACAGGTCACTTTTACCAGCAGTGGTACAACAGGAATGATTACTAGCAAACACATTGTAACCGACGTTTCTTTATACGAAGAAAGTTACCGCAAAGGCTTTTCTCAATTTTATGGCAATATCGAAGATTATGCCGTACTAGCTTTGCTTCCATCCTATTTAGAACGAGATGGATCTTCGCTTATTTATATGGTTGAGGATTTAATTAAATTATCAAATCATCCAGAAAGCGGATTTTATTTACACAACCACGAAGAACTTACCCAGAAGCTAATCGAATTAGATAAATCAGGGCAAAATACTATCTTAATTGGGGTAACTTATGCTTTGTTAGATTTAGTCGAAAAAAACTCGTTTAAACTACAAAACACCATCATTATGGAGACTGGTGGAATGAAAGGCAAACGCAAAGAAATGATTCGTGAAGAATTGCATAACCAATTATGCGATGGTTTTGGTGTTTCAGCAATACATTCTGAATATGGTATGACCGAATTATTATCACAAGCCTATTCTCTGGGAGAAGGAATATTTGAATGTCCGTCTTGGATACAGATTCTTGTTCGAGATACCGAAGATGCTTTAACCTACGTAAAAGAAGGAAAAACTGGTGGCATAAACGTAATCGATCTAGCCAATATTAATTCTTGTTCTTTTATTGCTACGCAAGATTTAGGCAAAAAAATATCCCAACAACTCTTTCGAGGTATTGGGACGTTTTGATAACTCTGATATCAGAGGCTGTAATTTAATGGTACTTTAATGTTTAAACGATTATACCACTCTAACTACAAAATAATTTTTCTTTCCGCTTTGTAACAATACAAATTGGTTATTTATTAAATCTTTGTTAGAAAGAACAAACTCTTCTGTTATTTTTTCTCTGTTAACCGAAATAGAGTTAGCCGTAAGAGCACGTCTTGCTTCTCCATTTGATTTAAAGAATCCTGTTTTTTCATTCAGAACTATTATAATCTCTAATCCGTTTTCAAGATCTGCTTTTGTAATTTCTGCCTGAGGCACACCATCAAAAACATCTAAGAAAGTCGCTTCGTCTAATTGCTTTAAATCATCAGAAGTAGAATTTCCGAATAATATATTCGAAGCCTTAATTGCATTTTCTAAATCAGCAGCAGAATGTACCATAACAGTAATTTCTTCAGCCAATCTTTTTTGCAAAATACGCAAATGAGGTGTTTCTCTATGTTCGATTGTCAAAGACTCAATTTCTTCTTTTGATAAAAAAGTGAAAATTTTAATATATTTTTCAGCATCAACATCTGAAGTATTTAACCAATATTGGTAAAACTTATATGGAGATGTTCTTGCAGCATCCAACCAGATATTTCCGCCTTCTGATTTTCCGAATTTTGTTCCGTCAGCTTTTGTAATTAATGGACAAGTTAAAGCATATGCTTTTCCGCTTTCCATTCTTCTTACCAATTCAGTTCCCGTGGTAATATTCCCCCATTGGTCACTTCCTCCCATTTGCAAGGTACATTGTTTGTTTTTATACAAATGCAAAAAGTCATATCCTTGAACTAACTGATAAGTAAACTCTGTAAATGACATTCCTTCGGCAGCCTCTGATGTTAGCCTTTTCTTCACAGAATCTTTAGCCATCATATAGTTAACCGTAATATGCTTACCTACATCACGAATAAAATCAAGGAATGAGAATTCTTTCATCCAATCGTAATTATTTACCAATTCGGCAGCATTAGCTGAATTTGAAGTAAAATCCAAAAATCGAGACAATTGTCCTTTTATAGCTTCTTGATTATGACGCAATGTTGCTTCATCAAGTAAGTTTCTTTCATTCGATTTTCCTGATGGATCTCCAATCATTCCTGTTGCACCACCAACTAACGCCAATGGCTTGTGTCCTGATAACTGAAAATGTTTCAATAACATTACCCCAACTAAATGCCCTATATGCAATGAATCCGCAGTTGGATCAATTCCCACATATGCCACTCTCATTTGTTCCATCAAATGTTCTTCTGTGCCTGGCATAACGTCGTGAAGCATTCCTCTCCAAGTCACTTCTTCAATAAAATTTTTCATTTCTTTTAAAATAATTTTTACAAATATAACGATTGTCAGTTGCAATCTCAAAAATGAATTTAAATTAAGAATGTTCAAAAAAATAAGAAAACTAAAAATGTGAGGAATCCAACAATCTAATTATCTTTACAAAATGGTTTTAGTAACAGGAGGAACAGGTTTAGTTGGTGCACATTTATTACTTCATTTAATTGAAAATGGAGATAACGTTCGGGCAATTTACCGAAACAAGAAGAAAATAGAAAGAACAAAGTCAGTTTTTGATTTATATAAAAAATCCCATTTATTTGAATCAATACAATGGATAGAAGCCGACATCCTTGATGTTCCTTCTTTAGAAACTGCTTTTATTGATGTAAAATATGTTTATCATTGTGCCGCTCTAATTTCCTTTGATCCTAAAGATGAAAACTTGATTCGAAAAACTAATATCGAAGGCACAGCAAACATTGTTAATTTTTGTATTGCAAAGCAAATAAAAAAATTATGCTTCGTAAGTTCAATCGCTGCTCTTGGAGACCTTGCTCCCCATGAAACTATTATAACTGAAGAAATCGAATGGAATCCCGAAAAACCACATAGTGACTATGCCATATCTAAATATGGTGCCGAAATGGAAGTTTGGCGTGGTTGGCAAGAAGGTCTAGATGTTGTTATTGTAAATCCTGGAGTTATCATGGGCCCCATCCCAAAATCTAAATCCAATGAGCAAGGAAGTGCTGAACTTTACACAAAAGTAGCCAACGGGCTTTCATTTTACACTCTAGGCAGTACCGGATTTGTTACCGTAGATGATGTTGTGAGAATAGCAGTTACATTAATGAAGAGCGAGATAAAAAACGAACGATTTACTCTGATTTCTGACAATATCGTTTTTCGAGATATATTAAACACAATTGCAGATGCATTAAAAGTAAAAAGACCTACAAAACATGCAAGTCCTTTACTTATGAAAATAATATGGAAGATAGATTGGTTTCTATCTACTTTTTTCTTGAAAAAAAGACAGATTACTAAAGCAACCGCAAAGTCCTCTTATACAAAAGATATTTATTCGAATGAGAAAATAAAAACAGCTTTAAAAACCGACTTTAAAAACGTTCATGAATACATTAAAGAAGTTTCGGCTTTATAAGATACTTCGTCTTACTTTAGCTTAAGTTTTCTTTTAATCGTATCTGAATTTACTTTTAGCAATTCTTCTTTAACCTTAACAGAATCTTTTTTAACTACTTTATTTTTCTTTTCAAGTAATTTCTTTTTCTTCTCCTCTATCTTAATTAATGAATCGATTTTCTTTTTATTTTTTTCTATACGCGCACCAACCTCATCAAACATGACTTTATAATCATTATAATCTGCAGCGTAATACATATTACTCTTTACAAATTGCAAACTGTCAACTTTATATTTTTTCAATATAAACCTAGTCGGATTAGTATCACTAGAGTCTAGTGACAATGGATTTTGATATTTTATCGCTTCCAATAATGATAAATCATACATAATATCTATCATTTTATCTCTCTCAACAAGTCGTTCTGGCTTTTCTACCAATTCTTTTTTACAGCCAACCGCAAAGATTACTATCGAAATAATTATGATTATTTTTTTCATATTCTATCTATCAAACAATAATCTTTTACCTGCATGAACATTTTTCACTTTAAAAGAATTGTAAACCAATTGTCCGTTTACAAAAGTATGCGTGATTCTTGATTTAAAAGTATAGCCTTCAAATGGAGACCATTTGCATTTAGCCAAAATATTATCGGTATTTACGCTCCATGGCAAACCTGGGTTTACAATTACCAAATCGGCATAATACCCCTCTTTGATAAATCCTCTTTTTTCAATTTTGAAAATCTTAGCAGGATTATGACACATTTTTTCAACGATTTTCTCAATACTGATTTTTCCTTGATGATGCGCCTCAAACATAGCCACAACTGCATGTTGCACCAGAGGCCCTCCTGAAGGAGCTTTTAAATATGATTGTTTCTTTTCTTCTTTTGTATGTGGAGCATGATCTGTTGCAATTACATCAATACGACCATCTAACAAAGCCTCCCAAAGTGCTTTTCTATCATCGGCAGTTTTTACTGCAGGATTCCACTTTATAAAGTTTCCTTTAGTTTTATAGTCTTCATCTGTAAACCACAAATGGTGCACACAAACTTCGGCAGTAATTTTCTTTTCTTCCAAAGGAATTTTGTTTGTAAACAATTCCATTTCTTTTGCAGTCGAAAGATGAAAAATATGCAAACGTGCTCCTGTTTTCTTAGCTAATGCAATAGCTTTTGATGAAGAAATATAACACGCTTCGGCACTACGAATTAAATGATGCGCTGTAACAGGAACATCTTCACCGTACTCTTCTTTATATTTTTCTAGATTATTTTGTATCGTTGTCTCATCCTCACAATGTACTGCGATAAGTAACGGAGTACTTGAGAATATCTTTTCGAGTGTAGCTTCGTTATCTACCAGCATATTTCCGGTTGATGAACCTAAAAATATTTTGATTCCCGCTACATTTTTTGGATTTGTTTTTAGAACTTCTTCCAAGTTATCATTGGTAGCTCCCATCATAAACGAATAATTTGCATATGATTTCTTTGAAGCTATCTGGTATTTTTCTTCTAATATCTCCTGAGTTACCGCATTAGGTACCGTATTAGGTTGCTCAATAAACGAAGTGATTCCTCCAGCAACAGCTGCTTTCGATTCTGATTCGATATCTCCTTTATGTGTTAATCCTGGCTCTCTAAAATGTACCTGATCATCAATTGCACCTGGCATTAAGTAATTTCCTTCGGCATCAATAACAATACAGTTCGAAGACTTCAAACTTATACTATCTGAAATTTCTACAATTAAATCATTTTCGATTAACAAATCGCCTTCAAAAATTGACCCTTCGTTTACGATTTTAGCGTTTTTTATTAATATCCTATTCATTCTAATTGTTTTATAAAGAATTGACTAATCTTTTTAGTCGAAGCGCAATAACTCCAAAAATTGCTTCTTTGATAATAGCATTACTCATTTTAGAAACTCCCTTTGTTCTATCTGTAAAAATAATAGGAACTTCGGTAATTTCAAATTTTTTACAATATGTTCTGTATTTCATTTCAATTTGAAAAGCATAACCAACAAATTTTATTTTGTTGAGATTAATAGCCTCCAAAACCTCTCTTTTATAACAAACAAACCCAGCTGTAGCATCATGTATTTTCATTCCTGTTATGAATTTTACATAAACCGATGCAAAATAAGACATCAATACTCGGCTTAATGGCCAGTTTACAACATTCACTCCTGTTACATATCTAGATCCAATAGCCAAATCGGCTCCTCCAAAATGGCAAGCATCAAAAAGTTTTTCGAGATCATTTGGATTATGTGAAAAATCGGCATCCATTTCGAATATATAATTATATTTTCGATCCAAAGCCCATTTAAATCCATGAACATAAGCAGTACCTAATCCAGCTTTTTTAGCTCTATTTTCTATAAACAATCTTCCTTCAAACTCCTCTTGAAGCATAACAACTTTGGCTGCAGTGTGATCTGGCGAGTTATCATCGACAATAAGTAGGTGAAAAGGTTTATGTTGCGAAAGCACAGCCCTAATAATGCTTTCTATGTTTTCAATTTCGTTGTAAGTGGGAATTATAACAATACAATCGTTCATTTTTCTGAGTAATTTCAACGCAAAAGTAAACTTTTTATAGCATTTCATTCATAATAAAGTTATAATAAAAGTATTGATATAAAAAATTACTAATTTTGCATCGCTATGATTGAACACCTTCATCCAAGAATTACTGAAAATAAAGACTGGGCAACACTTTTATTTGTGTTGTGCTTTGCTGTTATTGCTATAACAAAGTCTATTTATGAAAGTCGTTTTGGCGACTTTACAAAATTGATTTTCTCTGATAAATATGCCAAAATATACCGAGACAGCAGCCATATAAAAAGTGGCTTTACAGTTGCTTTATTCTTCTTACAAATCATTTCTTTTGCCTTTTTTATACAACTTACGCTTAGTAGTTTTGGATATGCTTCAAAAACCGATTGGGTGCTATATATTCAAATCGTAACCTTATTAGCATTCTTTATTTTATCAAAGTATTTAGTAGAAAAAATAGTCGCTACATCATTCAATATCGATGAATTTATCGAGCACTTTAACTTACAAAAAGTAACTTATAGAGCATATATTGGTATTTTAATACTCCCAATCAATGCAATTTTGTTCTATTATGATGATATTTCAAAAAATGTGCCGATAACAATACTAGCTATTTCACTATGCATCAGCTTATTCTCTTATTTTATTTCAATAAAAACCTATCAAAATGTAATATTGGGTAAGTTATTTTATTTTATTTTGTATCTTTGCACTCTTGAAATAGCCCCTTATTATTTTATATATTATTGGTTTACCAAAGGGAGGGCTTAGAAAATATTACAACTTATGAAAGTGAAAACAATTTTGGTGTCACAGCCTGAACCTAAAGTGGAAAACTCCCCTTATTTTGAGCTCCAACAGAAACACAAAATAAAAATTGATTTCAGACCTTTCATTCACGTGGAAGGGGTAAACGCGAAAGAGATTCGACTTCAAAAAATCGACCTTAATCACTACACTGCAATCATATTAACAAGTAGAAATGCTGTCGATCATTTTTTTAGAGTAGCAGAAGAAATGCGTTACAAAGTCCCTGAAGGATTGAAATATTTTTGTCAATCAGAAGCAGTTGCTTTTTACCTACAAAAATATGTAGTCTACAGAAAACGTAAAATTTACGTTGGTGCTAAAGATTTTGCAGATTTATCTCCACTAATCAAAAAGTACAAAGACGAAAAATTCTTACTACCAGCTTCTGATCAATTAAATGCAGATGCTCCTATCACTTTAAATAATTTAAAAGTAGATTGGACTCAAGCCATTTTTTACAAAACTGTAATGAGCGATTTAACTGATTTGGCTGATGTTTATTATGACATCTTAGCGTTTTTCAGTCCTACTGGAATAAAGTCATTATTTAAAAACTTTCCTGACTTCAAACAAAATGATACCAGGATAGCTGTTTTTGGAAGCACTACTCAAAAAGAGGCTTTAGACTACGGTTTAAGAATAGATATTCTTGCTCCAACTCCAGAAACTCCATCAATGACAATGGCGTTAGAAAAATATATTGCGGAAGCAAACAAAGGAAAATAATCCTTTTATCTAAATAAATTAAAAGCTGCGAATTTCGCGGCTTTTTTTATATCCAAATTTTTATAAATTTTCTTAAATAAGAATCCTTTTCCTTTTAAGTTATTCTCACCCCAAAAAAAAATCATTTTTACCCTACCCTATCTTTACAAAAATTTAAAACTTTGACAAATATCCTAAATTAACTTCTTTTTTAAAGTTTTATCATTAGATTTGATTTATAATTTAAACTGTTTTACGCAAATCAGTTTTAAATAGAAATATATGAAAATCAATTCTCTAGTCATTGAAATAGACGGCATCGACAAAGAAATCCTAAGACACCTAATGGAAGATGCCCGAAAACCTATATTGCAAATTGCAAATAAAATCGGAATCTCTGGCGCAGCGATTCATCAGCGATTGCGAAAACTAGAGCAATCTGGCGTGATATCAGGCTCAAAATTTACTGTTAACAACAAAGTGTTAGGATACAACACAATGGCCTTTGTAGGGGTTTATCTAGATAAAGCGGCCCGAAATCCTGAAGCTGTAAAAGAATTAAAAAAAATACCCGAAGTACTGGAATGCCATTACACAACTGGAAACTGGTCGATATTGATTAAAATAATCTGTCGTGATAACGAACACCTTATGCAGTTATTAAACACCAAAATTCAGGCAATAGAAGGCGTTTCTAG
Source organism: Flavobacterium sp. TC780 (assembly GCF_056783245.1). Lineage (NCBI taxonomy): Bacteria > Pseudomonadati > Bacteroidota > Flavobacteriia > Flavobacteriales > Flavobacteriaceae > Flavobacterium > Flavobacterium sp. TC780. The sequence goes on from NZ_JBXBAV010000151.1 coordinate 10,432, forward strand.
AACAGAAACCTTCATTTCTTTAGACCAGCAAATAGACAGACAAATTCAGCTTTAGTTTCTTTCTAGAATGAAACATCGAATCTCGTACAATCATGTATGCTATTCCTATCATAATCAATCCAAAGACAACACCTTTGCCGAGTGTTAAAAATTTGGCTACAGAAACCAATTTAGATATATTTATACATGAAAATTATTGTAAAATTTAACTTACACCTTTGACATGGATAAATATATTGTTGTTAAAAACTGGATAACTGATTATCCCAACCCATTAATTTTGAAGCTAGGACAGAATGCTAAAGTTGATAATTCAATAACTGAAAACAATCCTAATTGGCAAGGATGGGCATGGTGTATTTCTGATAAAAATGCAGGCTGGACTCCTGTTCAGATATTAAATATAACTGAGTCAGTTTCTAAACAATATTCTGACGCTCTTGTTTTAGAAGATTATTCTGCTCAGGAACTGAATATTGAAATAGGAGATACAGTCTTAGGAGAACGAAAACTAAATGGCTGGTTGTGGTGCACAAAAGACAATTCAAATTTTGGCTGGGTACCTTTAGAAAATATAGAAATTATTTGTGAGTAAAAAATCAATGAATTTTAAAAAACAAAACTTATAAAGGGTACTATTTCTGCTTTTTAGATATTATTCTTCTTGTAAATCATTTTTGATAAAATTAATCTTTGAACCAGAATCCATATCCCCAGGAGTAATTGTTTGCAATACGAATTGCTCTTTTGTTTTAAATTGTATTGTAATCTTATCATTTTTGCAAAAAATGGAATCGATTGATTTATTTTTTATATTGTATTTCTCAATATAATCTACATAAACTACTCCATCTTCTGCCCATTCCTCTTTATCTATTTCTTCTTCTTCCCAATTTTCCCAAAAGCCATATCCTACATCTAGAAAAAATCGATACCAATTTTTTCCTTTTATTTTAATAAAAACAATCACTGGCTCTCCATCTTCTTCATCTTCCATTCCCACCAGACCTTCTAAAACAACATCCGAAAAATCAGAAACTACAAAATTATCATCCTGATATATTCTTCCTCTAAGCTCCTCCTGCATATCCTAATATTTTAACTAAAGACTCTGTTTTTAAAAATGTTTGGGCTTTATCATTATTAAACAATTATCTTTCCTTTTTCGGATATAATTCCTATCTAAACAATTTACTCTTCGTGTTTTATCAAATATCTTTTATACCTACTACGATTTTCTCTTTTTACTGATTTGCGTTACTTCTTTTGGAGTAAGATTCAAAATAGCAGCTATTTCTTCGACTGTCATATTTTTATCTAAAAGATTAGTAATAGCCGTTTCTTTAAATTTATCTACTGTTTTCTTCTCTTCTTTTATTTCCTGTTCTTGTTTGCGGATTCTTGCTTCCATTTGATAAGCAGGAACATATTTTAGGCTTTTTTCTAATTTGGCCATTAATCCTGTATCTACAAAGCTCATATATTGTTCTGGACTAATAATAAGATGGTCTATAAACTTTATATCCAGAATTATCCCTACTTGTATCAATCTATCTGTTACATCTTTATCGGCCTCAGATGGAGTCATTCTCCCACTCGGATGATTGTGTACTGCTAATACACTCGTTGCTCCTTTTAGAACCGCTACCCTATATACATTCATGGGTTCTACCACGGTAGCTCTTACACTGCCCATGCTCACTAATTCTATATACAGAATAGTGTTTGCCATGTTAAGTCCTATCATCCAAAAATGTTCTTTCTCACGGTCTATTTCATTTTCACGTAATAAAATACGCTGCATGATTCTGTATAAATCACTAGAACCTCCTATTTCAATCTTATCCTGCTCTGCTATATTGATATTCATGTTTTTACCTTTTTTAATTTAGTAAGACATACAAACATAATCAATTTTGACTGTTTCGTTTCTATTCTTGAGTGAAATTTTTTACGAATGTTCCTACAACAAGCTCCTGCGTTAAAAAACTCAGTACCTTATTTAATTCAAAAAAAAGGAGAGATTAAATCTCTCCTTCTATACCATCTTCTTTTTTAGTTTTTTTCTTTTCAAACGTCAATACCAAAGCTGGTAAGACTAATATGTTTGCAAACATCGCAAATGCAAGCGTACAGGAAATTAATCCTCCCAATGCGATTGTTCCGCTAAAACTTGAAAGTGTAAACGTTGCAAACCCTAAAATTAACACAACCGAAGTATAAAAAGTACTTATTCCGGTTTCTCTTAATGCACTGAAAACTGATTTCTTCACCTTTCCATTATTCTGTAACAAATCATGTCGGTATTTTGCCATAAACTGAATTGCATTATCTACAGATATTCCAAATGCAATACTAAACACTAATATCGTTGAAGGCTTAAGCGGAATCCCAAAATATCCCATTAATCCAGATGTAATACAAAGTGGCAATATGTTTGTTATAACCGAAGCAAAAACCATTTTGAAAGATCTGAATAAATACAACATAAGTGCTGCAATTACAAAAATGGCAAAAATTAGTGATTCAATTAAATTATCTACCAGATACGAAGTTCCTTTTTGAAAAACTAATGCCTTACCTGTTACTGTAACTTCATAACGGTCTTTGGGAAAAATTTCATTAATTTTAGAATGAAGTTTCTTCTCGACTTTAGCCATTTCATCTGTACCAATATCTCTCATAAAAGTCGTGATTCGAGCATATTGTCCTGTCGAATCTACGTAGCTTTTCATTAAATTATCTTTGCTGTTTTTTGTCGCATTTTTGGCATACGTTAAAATAAATGTTTGCTCTTGCGAAGTTGGCAATTGATAATATTCGGGATTACCATTATAAAAGGCTTGCTTAGAGTACTTAACCAAATTTACTATAGAAACTGGCTTAGACAATTCTGGCATTCCCTCAATCGTAGTCTGCAACTCATCCATTTTACGCATCGTCACTAATTTCATGACCCCTTTTTTACGTTTGGTATCAATCATAATCTCCAACGGCATCACTCCATTAAATTCCTTTTCGTAAAACAAGATATCCTTAAAGAAAGAAGCACTTTTGGGCATTTCTCCAATCAAACTTCCCGAAACTTTCATTTGCGAAACCCCAATGATGCTAAACAGTAAAAGCAATCCATAAATGGTATAAATAACTTTTCGTTTGTTTTTTACTATACTTTCTACCCAATCCAAAAGTACCGAGATATAGGTTTTAGTTAAATGGTGTAAATGTTTTTCTTTTGGAATCGACATAAAACTGTACACAATTGGCACAATTAAAAGCGTTAGCAAATAAACTGAGATAACATTTATTGATGTTACTAATCCAAATTCAAAAAGCAAATCATTACCTGTAATCATAAATGTCGCAAATCCTACTGCAGTAGTTAGATTCGTCATAAGAGTTGAAACTCCAATTTTAGAAATGATACGCTGCAATGCCTTTGCCTGATTGTTATGCAATTTTATTTCCTGCTGGTATTTATTAATCAGGAAAATACAATTTGTGATTCCAATTACAATTATTAAAGGCGGAATTATTGCTGTTAAAATCGTGATTTTATAATGGAATAATCCGAGTGTTCCAAAGGACCATATTACCCCAACAATTAAAATACAAACAGATATAAAAGTAGCTCTGAACGATCGGAAAAAGAAAAAGAAAATCAGCGAAACAGTAAGTAAAGCTGCGCCTATAAAAAGGCCGATTTCACCTTTCATGTTATCAGCATTAATTGTTCTGATGTAAGGCATTCCCGAAACACGCAAATCGATTCCTGTAGTTTTCTCGAACTTATCAATCTTAGGAACTAAATTTTCAAGAATAAAGGTTTTTCTTTCAGCAGTATTTACAAGCTTTTTATTCATGTAAACAGCCGATCGAATACTCCCGCTTTCTTTATTAAATAATAACCCTTCGTAAAACGGCAAATTATGAAACAAATCATATTGCACCGTTTGTAAATACGCCGGATCAAGCGCTTTCTTTTGATCAATAAACGGAGCTAAGACAAATTTTTCGTTTACAGTATCTTTTTTTATTTTTTTTAAATCACTTAAAGAAACTACCAAATCGACCTCTTTAGCCTTTTTTAAACCTGTCATTAATTCATTCCAGGCAGCATAATTTTTTGGTGTAAAAAAAGTTGAATCCTTAAAACCGATTACAATAAGATTTCCTTCTTCACCAAACTTATCTAAAAATTTTTGATAATCTTTATTTGCAATATGATCCTTAGGCAATAAGTTAGCCTCTGTATACGTCATAGCAAGGTTTTTCCATTGGTAACCAAGGAAAAGTGTAATTGCAATTATAATTCCTAAAATTACAATCCTATTTTTGAGTATAATTCTAGCGATTAATTCCCAAAAACCTACATTCGATTTCTTTTTCATAAAAATTTTAAAAATGGTTACAAATGTACTAAAAAACACAGGAAAGGATAAATTTTGGTTAACCTTTTATGTTGTTAGATGTATAAATTACCGTTAATTTTTTACAATAAGTTAATTGAAATTGATACGGTTTCTTAGCTCCCTTTTCTGATATTTGTATTATTTTTGAGAAAATAATTACATTATTTAAAATACAGGATGAAAAACTACAAAAACACATTGTTTTATATAGGAGTAACTGGAGGCTTTACGGCTTTAATATACTGGATTATCACTAAGGGGAAATACCTAGAAGCAAATAAAACAATAGAAGTTTTAGGATCAGGAAAAGGTTCGTGGTATGATTTTATTGCTTCAATGCGATCGAATTTTCAAGATCCACTTGCCATCTTATTAGCTCAAATAATAACAATCATTTTTGTAGCCCGCTTTTTTGGATGGATTTTCAAACGTATAGGGCAACCATCTGTTATAGGCGAAATTATTGCTGGTATTGTTCTAGGACCATCTTTATTAGGACTTTATTTCCCCGAATTCTCGATGGCTTTATTTCCTGTGGAATCATTAGGTAATCTGAAATTTTTAAGCCAGATTGGGTTAATTCTTTTCATGTTTGTAATTGGAATGGAACTGGATTTAAACGCTTTAAAAAACAAAGCCAATGAAGCTGTAGTAATAAGCCATGCCAGTATAGTAATCCCTTTTGCTTTAGGTATCGGACTAGCTTATTTTGTTTACAACCGATTTGCTCCCGAAGGAGTACAATTTCTATCCTTTAGCTTATTTATGGGTATCGCCATGAGTATTACTGCATTTCCAGTTTTGGCACGAATTGTTCAAGAAACGAGGCATTCATAAAACTAAGCTAGGTACTATTGTTATCACTTGTGCTGCAGCTGATGATATCACAGCTTGGTGTTTGCTTGCTGTAGTTATTGCTATCGTAAAAGCAGGCTCATTTGTAAGTTCGATATACATCATTTTTCTAGCTGTCATTTATGTTCTGGCAATGTTATACATCGTAAAACCATTTTTAAAAAGAATTGGTGATCTATATGGGGCTAAATCCAGCATCGATAAGCCTGTAGTGGCAATTTTTGTTCTTACTCTTATTGTTTCCTCATATGCAACCGAAGTTATCGGTATTCATGCTCTTTTTGGTGCTTTTATGACTGGTGCAATCATGCCGGATGTTCCTAAATTTCGAACTATGTTTATTGAGAAAGTCGAAGATGTATCAGTTATTTTACTACTGCCTCTTTTCTTTTGTTTTTACTGGTCTAAAAACCGAAATCGGACTTATAAATGACCCTTATTTATGGACCATAACTGGAATGATTATTTTGGTTGCAGTTGTTGGTAAATTTTTTGGAAGTGCTTTTGCTGCTAAATTTGTGGGGCAAAGCTGGAAAGACAGCTTAACTATTGGTGCCTTAATGAATACAAGAGGATTAATGGAATTGGTTGTACTAAACATAGGTCTAGAACTTAAAGTTTTAACTCCCGAAGTTTTTACAATGATGGTAATAATGGCATTGGTAACCACTTTTATGACTGGCCCAGCCTTAGACCTAATTGATTATTTATTTAAAGATAAAGAAGTTCCTGTTCTCGAAACACCATCAATTACCAGTAAGTACCGAATTTTGATTTCTTTTGGGAATAACGAAAAAGGAAAATCTCTTTTGCGATTAGCAAATAGTCTCGTCAAAAAACAACAAGACATCTCTCAAGTCACAGCAATGCACTTGTCTTTAAGTGATGAAATGCATGCTTTTAATATTGAAGACAAAGAAAAAAATAGCTTTATCCCAATTGTCGAGGAATCTAAAATTCTTAAACAGGAAATCACTACTATTTTTAAAGCTACTATAGATATTGAAACTGATATTGCTGATATCGCCAATCAAGGCGACTACGATTTATTATTGGTTGGTTTAGGACAATCTATTTTTGAAGGAACATTATTAGGGAAAGTAATTGGTTTTACGACCCGAATCATTAATCCTGATCGTCTGATAGATAAGTTTACAGGAAAAGAAGGATTGTTTCAAAATTCTCCTTTTGATGAAAGAACACGATTGATAGTTTCGAAAACCAAAATGCCTTTGGGAATTTTAATCGACAAAGAATTGCAGAGTGTAAATCAAGTATTTATTCCAATATTTAATGTCGAAGATTCGTTCTTGATAGACTATGCACAAAAATTAATATTCAATAACGATTCGCACATCATGGTTCTGGATGTAAACGGAAACATAGAAACAAATTTTGTAATTAAGAGTGCGATTAGTACCTTGGAGCAAAAATTCCCTAAAAACATATCGATGATGAACGATCGTGTCATCAAAAAAGATTTTTTAGACAAACAAGATCTAATGATTATTAGTCTTGAAAGCTGGAAAGCATTAGTCGACTCTAGAAGTACCTGGTTGAGCAATGTGCCTTCTGTATTAATTATTAAACCCTAAAAAATGAATTGGATTTTACTTGTAATAGCTGGGCTATTTGAAGTAGGTTTTGCCTCTTGCCTTGGCAAAGCCAAAGAATCATCTGGAATGGTAGCAACTTACTGGATGATTGGATTTTTTGTATGCCTTACCATAAGCATGCTTTTATTATACAAAGCAACTCAGGTTTTACCTATTGGAACAGCCTATGCCGTTTGGACAGGAATTGGAGCTGTGGGAACAGTTTTAGTTGGAATCATCTTCTTTAAAGAGCCTGCAACGTTTTGGAGAATATTTTTCTTAACTACTTTAATTGCTTCAATTATTGGATTAAAATTTGTTTCAAGCCATTAATAACATGCAAACAAGCGACACCATTACTAATCTCCTACTAGCAATAATTCTTTTGCTAGTAGCCCTGATTGGTTATATCGTTTATCAATTGGTTCAATCTAGAAAAGCCAAAGAAACTGCCGAAAAGAATTTTTACTTGCTAGAAATGAAGGTGAATGATTTACAACTGGAAACATTAGAATCTAAATTAAATCCTCATCTTTTCAAAAACATCCTTAATTCAATTCAATCACATGCCTATCAAACTTATTTTGCTCTTGATAAATTAGCCAATGTATTAGATTACATCCTTTACGAAAGTAAAAAAAAGCTGGTAACTCCAAAAGAAGAAATTGAATTTGCTTTAAATTTAATCGAAATCAATAAAATTAAAATTAGTCCGCTTTTTGAATTAAAAGTAAAAACAATTATTGGAGAAGATGAAAAACTATACGAGCAACCATTGCTTGCACCTTTAATTTCTATTGATTTAATCGAAAATGCTTTTAAACATGCCGATATACAAAATGCAGATGCCTTTATTTCGGTAATATTTGAACTTAAAGACAATCATTTTTCTCTAACAGTTTCTAATAAAATCTCAAATAAAAAAGTATTAAAAAAGGAACGAAGCGGTATTGGAAATGCCACATTAGAACAACGCTTAAAAATTATCTACAAAAATCAATTCAAACTTGATAAATTTGTAGAGAACGATACCTACATTGCTCATTTAAAAATTAATCTACTTGAATACAAAACTCAAATGCTTATTACTGGATGATGAGTTACCTGGATTAACTTATCTAAAAATGCTATGTGAGCAAATCCCCGAATTAGAGATTGTAAAAGCTTTTAATAATCCCGAAAAATTATTGTCTGAAATTCCAAATCTAGATTTCGATTTATTAATATCGGATATCGAAATGCCCGGAATCGACGGATTAAATTTAGCCCGCTTACTCGAAAACAAATTAGTAGTTTTTTGCACTGCTTACAAAGAATATGCAGCCGAAGCATTTAATATTGATGCCGTAGATTATATTACAAAACCTGTAAAATTAGAACGCCTACAAAAAGCCGTTTCTAAAGCACTTGAGCAATTTAACAAACCCGAAGCTGTCAAAACCTTTATGCAGTTAAATACAGACAAAGGAAAAACCTTGTTGTATTTTAATCAAATTCAATACATAGAAACTGCCACAACAGATAGTCGTGACAAAATGGTACTTCTTACAGATGGAAGCTTTCTTACTTTAAAAAACATCAACTTCGGTTCACTCCTAAAACAATTACCAGAAACCTATTTTTGTCGAGTAAACAAAAAGGAAATCATTGCAATGAGTGCTATTAAATTTTTCAATCACAACGAAATAGTATTACATCATCAAAGAAAAAACGGAACAAACATTACTCTTTCTTTGAGCGAAACCTACCGATCTGACTTTTTACTTAAAGTAAAAATATAAGTTATTACAAAATTTCCCCATCTTATTACATCTAATAAAAATTAGCTCTGAATTTCCTTTTTTCCTCAAAAGTCACTCCGCATCTTTACACGATAAATCAAAATGACGTGATATGAAGAACATTAAAAACTCATTATTTTATCTCATAATTATTGGTGGATTTTCTGCTTTAATTTATTTGGTAATCTCAAAAGGAAAAGCATTAGAAATAGGAAGAGAAATTGTTGAAAAAAAAATAGAGAGTAGCCATTGGAATGATTTTCTTTCGGCAATGATTGAAAATCTACAACATCCACTTGCTATATTACTTGCCCAAATTATTACAATTATTTTGGTAGCACGTTTCTTTGGATGGGTTTTTAGAAAAATTGGTCAACCATCTGTAATTGGAGAAATGGTTGCTGGTATTGTTTTAGGGCCGTCTCTTATCGGAATGTACTTCCCTGAATTTTCAGCTACCTTATTTCCACAAGAATCTTTAGGAAATTTACAGTTTTTAAGTCAAATAGGTTTAATACTTTTTATGTTCGTAATTGGTATGGAACTAGACTTAAAAGTGCTTAAAAACAAAGCACACGAATCTGTTGTAATTAGCCATGCTAGTATCGTAATTCCATTTGCTTTAGGACTAACTCTGGCCTATTTCATTTATCATACTTTTGCTCCTATTGGAGTTGAATTTGCTTCTTTTGGACTATTCATGGGAATTGCAATGAGTATTACAGCATTTCCTGTTTTAGCAAGAATTGTTCAAGAACGAGGTTTACAAAAAACCAAACTCGGAACCATTGCCATAACTTGTGCAGCGGCCGACGACATTACTGCTTGGTGTATTCTAGCTGTAGTAATTGCTATTGTAAAAGCTGGTTCTTTTACTAGTTCATTATACGTAATTGGATTGGCAATTATTTATGTAATTGTAATGCTAAAAATAGTTCGCCCGTTTTTAAAACGCGTAGGTGACTTAAATTCAACTCGTGAAAGTTTAAACAAACCTGTTGTTGCTATTTTCTTTTTGACACTTTTATTTTCTGCTTACGCTTCTGAATTAATCGGAATTCACGCCTTATTTGGTGCTTTTTTGGCAGGAGCAATTATGCCTGAAAATCATAAATTCCGTAATATTTTTATCGAAAAAGTAGAAGACGTATCTGTTATACTTTTACTTCCTTTATTCTTCGTTTTCACAGGATTACGTACTCAAATAGGTTTGTTAAACGACCCATATTTATGGAAAGTGACAGGAGTAATTATTGCGGTAGCAGTAATTGGAAAATTCTTTGGAAGCGCCCTTGCAGCCAAATTTGTAGGGCAAAACTGGAAAGATAGCCTCGCTATTGGTGCTTTGATGAATACTCGTGGTTTAATGGAATTGGTTGTCTTAAATATAGGATACGATTTAGGTGTTTTATCAACTGAAATTTTTACCATGATGGTAATCATGGCATTGGTAACAACCTTTATGACCGGACCCGCTTTAGATTTTATCAATTTCATTTTTAAAGACAAAAAAACTGTTATCCCAGAAGAAATAGGAAACAAAAGCAAATACAAAATCCTATTTTCATTTGAAACTCCTGACAAAGGAAAAACATTATTGCGAATTGCAAACAGCTTGACTAAAAAACAACCTGACAATACCATTGTAACTGCAATGCACTTATCATTAAGTTCTGAATTACACCCGTTTGAAGTGAAAGATTATGAACGAGAAATGCTTTTACCAGTTATTTCTGAATCGGAAAGTTTAAACCAAAATATGGTTAGCCTTTTTAAATTATCGAATGATATTGATGCTGACATAACCGAAACTGCAAATCAAGGCGAATATGATTTATTATTAGTTAGTTTAGGACAATCTATTTTCGACGGAACTTTATTAGGTAAGATCCTTGGATTCACCACCAGAATAGTAAATCCAGACCGTTTAATCGATAAATTCACTGGAAAGGAAGGTTTGTTCGAAAATTCTCCTTTTGACGAAAGAACAAGACATGTTATTACAAAAAGTAAAATGCCTGTTGGAATTTTTATTGATAAGGAATTAGAAGAAATAAATCAGGTTTTCATACCTGTTTTCAGCAAAGAAGATGCTTTCCTTATTGAATATGCTAAGAAATTAATTAATAACAATGGCTCACAAATTACCATTTTGGATGCTAGTGGTGAATTAAAGAACAATCGTGAAATGCAGGAATCTATTCGATCTATTGAGCAGATTGCTCCCAATCATATTATGCTAATGCATGATAGAACCATTAAAAAAGAATTTTTAGAGAATCAGGATTTAATGATTATTAGTTTAGACAGCTGGAAAAAACTAATCGAATCTCAAAGTACATGGCTTAATAATACGCCATCTGTCTTAATTCTTAAACCATAATATTTTTAAAAATCCCATCTTACAATGGGATTTTTTCTTTAAATACCTAAATCAAGTACAAAACTCAATTTAACAGCTATATTATCTTCAAATCTTGGTAACTGGTTTGGTCCATAACGATAGAATCCGCTTAATCCTAAACCACTAAAAATCTGATTTATTTCTACACCAGATTCAAAGAATCCTTTATTTAATGTCTTATAATCTATTCCAACATGTTGCTCTGGATTTTTCATATTTCCCCATGCCATACGCGAAACCAATACTAAAGAAGGTCTTACCTTTTTGATTATTTTTAATCTGTTAAAACCGTGCTTAACTTGAAAAATTGCATATTCGCTTGAGAAAAATTCATTAAAAAACATTGTTTCAAAACTATTTCTACCCGCAAATGTTATTCTCTGAATCATTGTTTCTTTGGTAATGTTATTCGGAGAGGTATTATATAAATGGGTAATAGGCACATCTCCCATTGCATAACCTCCTTGAAAAAGCAAACTCGTTTTTTGTCCGTTCAGAAATTTCTTTTCGTATTCGGTTTTAAAATCGATTTTAGAGAAGTTAAAATCATTTTCGGCTACTTGAGGTAATGATTGTGTATATTGGATCGTAAATTTTGGAAATCTCTTTTCAATCTCGATTCTACCATTAGGTGTTTGCATATAATCACTAAAAGGATTCCAAGCCAATGAAAGCATAGCTGTTGTCATAACATAATTACTATACAGCCTTCCATTTAGATTATAAACATAATCAAATTTGGGTTCAATTTGAGAACGCGAAATTTCAAATATACTTTCTGTCTTTGGAACAACACGCGTAGCCAAATAACCAGTCCAACTAACATATTTGTAAAATGTACTAATATTTATAGGTCGAGGGTCATACAATTTAAAAACTCTTTTATCAACCGCAAAAACAGTACTACCAATCTCCCTCACATCATTAGTATAGGATGCTCCTACCCATGTATTCGAGAATCGTTCTACTCGGGTAGATAAATCCAAGTTATACTTAAAAGCTCCGTCTTTGGTTCCATATCCTCCGTAACCACCAATCTTATATTTTTTTGAAAAAAGCTCGTTAGTAACCCCTCCTATGCCAAATCTAAACCCTTCGTAATTATTGTAACTAAACAATTTTCTTAAATCTAAATCGACTACACTTATTGGCAAATAACCATTAATTATTTTTCTTCCAAACCAGATTTTACTTTCAATTCTTTTCTTTAATGAAATACTATCCAGTAGCATATACGTTTTTTGAGACCGAATATCCAAACTATCCTTTCGATACTTATTCCAAAAACTTTCTGGCTTTTTTATAGCATCATCTTTAATCTCAATATATATCGAAGGATTTTTTATTTCTATAGGAGTATTATAATGAACATCAAAATTATCACTCTCGGATACCAAATAGGTATAATCTGATGCTTCTTTTTTTCTATGGATATCTTCTTTTTCAGCATCTCCATCAAACTGAATTGTTCCTCCAAGAATCTTAATGTCATCATCATTTTTCCCTTTTACAATTTTAAAAGTAGATCCCTTAGGAAACCATATTTTCTGCTCAGGAATATAATCAAACTCATGTATCCCACTAATATCAAGTACGCCTTTAATTCGCATTACAGCTTTTGCTATAGCATAACTATCCTGATCAATATAAAGAACACCTTCTAAACCCAATTCAGGTTTCCTCATTCGGTTTTTAAAGTAAACCATATAGGTTTTTCTTCCTTTTATTAAAACAGTATCTAGTAATTTATAATTGTAATCTTTTAAGGCATCCTTCGCAATTGGGCTATTGTACTTTGTTTCGAAAAGCTCATAATTCGAATCGTATATCGAAATAGACTGCAAATTAAAAGCAATAACTTCGTAGATAGGTTGCTTGAAACCCGCCATTTTTGTTCCTAAAATAGTTTCTTTTAGTTTATTATTTCCAAATTGATATTGTGATACTTTTTCTGTTTGAAATAAATGTTGCTTATTCAAAGTGTTTGATTTCTAATTTGGCCGAATCAACTTTAACAAATCTACGGCCTATAGCTTCTTACAAAAAATAGAATCTAGTCTTGAGTTTATCGAATCTGGATTTGCTGTTACAATTAATTTATTGTACGCTTTGTATTCGAAACTGGTTAGCTTTTTGTAGGGATTATTTTTTGTTCTTGCTCTCAATTGTTTTTCTTATAATCGCAAGAGCAGGATTTTCATTTGAGATAACTACTTCTTGTAAAGCTGCGGTAGATTCTACTAAACCTACTTTATAAAACTTTTTACTAGTCGAGGTATATATTATAACTGAAGTATAGCCAATATAAGAAACTGTAAAATACTCAATACTAGAAGTTGATTCTAGTGTGAATTTTCCATCAACATCAGAAATAGTATTCACCCCGTCATCGGTAATGATTGTTGCAAAAGGGAGTGGTTTATTTGTACCTTTTTCCGTTACAATTCCGTTTATCTGAAATTGCGCTTGTATAGAAAGCGTGAAAAACAATGCTAAGAAACACAATAACTTCATACAGAAAACAATACTACAGATTAGGCTTTGATATCACAAAAGTAAGCATAAAAAAATCCGCCTCGTATAAAATTAACAAGACGGATTCTTTAATCGTTGCAAAAGATTAAACCTTCATGATTTTCAGCTTCTTTATTAGCTAATAACTCATCAATTTTTTTGATATAACTGTTAGTTAGGTTTTGTACTTCTTCTTCTGCGCTTTTGCAAACATCTTCTGAAGTTCCTTCTTTTTCTAATTTTTTAATTTCGGTATTAGCGTCTTTACGAACGTTTCTCACACCAATTTTAGCATCTTCTGCCTCTGATTTTGCTTGTTTTGCCAAATCTCTACGGCGCTCTTCAGTTAATGGCGGAACACTTATAATAACCACATCTCCATTATTCATTGGATTAAAACCAATGTTGGCTACCATAATTGCTTTCTCAATTGTTTGCAGCATATTTTTTTCAAAGGGCTGTAAAGTAATTGTTCTTGCATCAGGAACACTAATCTTTGCTACTTGAGAAAGGGGTGTTGCTGAACCATAATAATCCACAAAAACACTTCCTAACATTGCTGGAGATGCTTTTCCTGCACGAATATTTATAAATTCTTTTTCTAAATGCGCAATAGAATTTGCCATTGATTCTTTAGTGCTATCTAAGATAAATTCGATTTCTTCAGTCATTTTTTTTTAGATTTTTAGATTTTTAGACGATTCCATTTTAGATCTCTACAAAACGATTCGTTTAATTTACTAACTAATATAATTTTATTTTTTTATGATTACTCTAAAAGATTATCAAAATTTAGAAGAATCTAATGATCCAAATTCTAATAATCCAAGTACTCTAGATATTTACTACAGTTCCGATATTTTCACCTTCACAAATTTTCAATAAATTTCCGATTTTATTCATATCAAAAACTACAATTGGTAATTTATTTTCTTGACTTAATGTAAAAGCAGTAGTGTCCATTACATTTAATCCTTTTTTAAGTACATCTTCAAAAGAAATAAAGTCAAATTTTACAGCAGCTGCATTTTTCTCTGGATCTGAATCGTAAACACCGTCTACACGAGTTCCTTTTAAAATCACATCTGCATTAATTTCGATACCTCTTAAAACAGCTGCGGTATCTGTTGTAAAGTAAGGATTTCCTGTACCTGCACCAAAAATTACAATTCTGTTTTTCTCAAGGTGGACGTACTGCTCTCCTTCTTAATATAAGGTTCTGCAATTGATTCGATTTTTAGAGCCGTTTGCAAACGTGTTAACATTCCTTATTTCAAAGCTCCTTGTAATGCCATTCCGTTAATTACGGTAGCAAGCATTCCCATATAATCACCTTGTACTCTATCCATTCCTGAGCTACCCCAGAAACTCCTCTAAAAATATTTCCTCCTCCTATTACAATGGCGATTTCTACTCCCTTTGCATGAATTTGCTTAATTTCTTCAGCATATTCGTCCAATCTTTTTGGGTCAATTCCGTATTGTAAATCTCCCATTAAAGCTTCTCCACTTAATTTAAGAAGAATTCTTTTGTATTTCATTTCTATGTTGCGTTGGTTTGTGCAAATATAGACATATTCTCATAGGTGCTGCCTCCCTAACAACAGGAGCATGTATTAACCTTAGCAATACGTAT
>NZ_JBXBAV010000152.1:0-67518 GCF_056783245.1 Flavobacterium sp. TC780
CTATGTATTGCTAAGGTTAATACATGCTCCTGTTGTTAGGGAGGCAGCACCTAGGTTTTGGAGTAGAAGAATTAAAAGAAGGAATTATTGCTTCGGGGGCTATTTTATATTATCTGTCCGAAACACAACATAATAGAGTGCAGCATATAACAGCGATTCAGCGAATAGCCGAAGATGCTTATGTGTGGATGGATCGATTTACGATTCGAAATCTGGAGCTGTATCATAGTTATAATCCAAATGCAGTTACACTTCTGGATGTTATAGATAGAACACTTTCGCCAATGGGTGGGCGTTTGTTAAAACGTTGGTTGGCATTGCCTCTTAAAGATAGCGATAAGATTAAGAGTCGTCACGAAGTGGTGTCTTACTTAAAGGAAAATCAAGAGGTACTGCATAATATTCAGTATCAAATTAAGCAAATATCAGATTTAGAGCGTTTGATTTCTAAAATTGCTGCAGGTAAAGTTTCTCCACGTGAGATAGTTTATCTGAAAGAATCGCTAGATGCAATTATTCCTATAAAAGATCTTGCGCTTAAGAGTTCGCAAAAAGCGGTAAAAACAATAGGTGATAATTTACATAGTTGTGATTTATTGCGTGAAAAGATTAAAACAACTTTAAATCAAGATTCAGCACCAGTATCTATTAATAAAGGTAATGCCATTGCAAAAGGAATTAGCGAAGAGTTAGATGATTTACGAGCAATTTCTACTTCAGGAAAAGAATTTTTAGAGGGAATTGAAAAAAGAGAGTCGGAGCGAACTGGAATTACTTCTAAAAATTTCTTTTAATAATGTTTTTGGATATTATATCGAAGTTAGGAATACACATAAAGATAAAGTACCGTCAGAAGGGATTCGTAAACAAACTTTGGTAAATGCAGAACGTTATATTACCGAAGAGCTAAAAGAGTATGAAACTAAAATTTTAGGAGCCGAAGAAAAAATTCGATAAAATAGAATTAGAGCTTTTCGAGGAATTGGTTTCTTGGATAACAACATATATTAAGCCAGTGCAAATGAATGCAAGCTTGGTGGCGCAACTAGATTGTTTGTGTTCGTTTACACAATTGGCAATCGAGAATAAATATGTTTGTCCAGAAATTGATGATACTTTCGAATTAGAAATTAAAAATGGAAGACATCCCGTTATCGAGAAACAATTACCAGTTGGTGTGCCGTATATTGCTAATGATGTTTTCTTGGATAGAGAAACACAGCAGTTAATTATGATTACAGGACCCAACATGTCTGGTAAGTCGGCTATTTTGCGTCAAACGGCCTTAATTGTGCTATTAGCTCAAATGGGAAGTTTTGTTCCTGCAGATAGTGTTAGGATGGGCATGGTTGATAAAATCTTTACTAGAGTAGGAGCGTCAGATAATATTTCGATGGAGTAGTCTACTTTTATGGTCGAGATGAATGAAACAGCTTCAATCTTGAATAAATATTTCAGACAGAAGTTTAGTGTTGCTGGATGAGATAGGAAGAGGAACAAGTACGTATGATGGAATTTCGATTGCATGGGAGCTATCGCTGAATTCTTGCATGAACATCCGTCGAGACCAAAGACGTTATTTGCTACGCATTATCACGAGTTAAATGAAATGACGGATTCGTTACCTAGAATTCAGAATTATAATGTTCGCAGTAAAAGAATTAAAGGATACGGTTCTTTTTGTTAGAAAGCTTGTAAAAGGTGGTAGCGCACATAGTTTTGGTATTCACGTTGCAAAAATGGCTGGAATGCCTCAGATTGTGATTTTGAAAGCACAAAAGCTTTTGAAGAAATTAGAGAAAGATCATTCAAGTGATGCGTTAAATGGAATTAAATCTGATAGCGATGAAATGCAAATGAGCTTCTTTAATCTAGATGATCCATTGTTAGAAGAAATTAAAGAGGAGATTTTAAATCTTGATATAAATGCAATAACTCCTGTTGAGGCGTTAATGAAATTGAATGAGATTAAAAGAATGATCACTAGAAAATAATTTTAAATTTAAAGTTTAGGCTATCAGTAGGTTATGAAATAAGTAGATTTTTTTTTCGAAAAACGCTTGTGTAACTCAATAAATGTCTTAAATTTGCACTCGCAATACAGAACAATTCAAGTGTTGTAGTTCTTAATTAGAATTTGAAAGGCGAAAATAGCTCAGTTGGTAGAGCGCGACCTTGCCAAGGTCGAGGTCGCGGGTTCGAGCCCCGTTTTTCGCTCAAAGCCATATAATGCTCGGATGGTGAAATTGGTAGACACGCTGGACTTAAAATCCAGTGAACAGCAATGTTCGTGCGGGTTCAAGTCCCGCTCTGAGTACAAGAAACCTCTTCTTTTTGAAGAGGTTTTTTTATTTTACAGAAGTCTGTAATTTGCAATACTTGATTTTGGACTTTAAGTAAATCTTCGTTAATTCTAATTCCGGTGGCTATCGGAATGACAATTAAAAAATCTAAAAAATAAATGGGTGCTTTCGTAATAAGTAAGAGGTTTAATGATGAGTATAAATTTGTGTTTACTTCCAGAAAAGGGAAGGTCATCTTTACAAGTCTTAGTTATGAGCTTAAATTTGAGTGTGAAGAGGAGATTGAGAAATTTAAGGGCGGTATAGAGTCGGCTAAATTTTTGAAGTTTAAATCGTCTGGAGGGAAGTATTTTTTTAAGTTGGTTTTTAATGATAATCATTTTGCAACGAGTAGAAAATATACGACAGAGTTACTTCTTCAGAAGGAATAAAAGAAATTGTTAATTATGGGGCTAAAGCTGAGATTTTAGATTTCTCTGTGGATGATTTTGTTTTTGAGGATTAGATGGTGGGTTAAAATAAAAAAAGAGAGCGCATTTTGACTTATCAAAATGCGCTCTCTTTTTTTTGCTTAAAATGTAAGCTAAAGTTTAGTGTAATAAAAAAGCCATCTCGCGATAAGCGGATGGCTTTAAAAATTTTAGAATCTAAAGTTCTAATTATTTTTTTGCAGCTTCAGTTGCAGTTTTAGCAGCTTCAGTAGCAGTAGCAGCAGCAGAATCAACTACAACAGCAGCAGAATCAACTACAGCAGCAGCAGAATCAACAACTACAGCAGCAGAATCAACTACAGCAGCAGCGTCGTCAGCAGGAGCAGCGTCAGCTTTTTTACAAGATACAACAGTTAAAACAGCAACAACAGCTAAACTTAAAAATACTTTTTTCATCTTACTTTATTATAAAAGGTTAATTATTAATTCGTGGCAAAGTATATAAATTTTTTAAATATGTAAAATATTTTTTTATTTTTTTTTTAAAATATTCTTTATTGCCTACGTTTATCATATTATCAATTAACGTGCCAAAAACGTTAAATAGCTTTTCTAAGTGATAATTTAGTGTTTAATTAAATGTTTCTAAAAATAAATTACTTGGTAATGCTAGTAAACACAGTGCTTTCCCTGTTTTTTTTATTGAATTTGCTTCAATAAAAAAGTACTAGTTTTAGTTGTGTAAAAAATAAATTTATAAATTCATTTTTTATTCAATACAATGAAAAAAATTGTGATTTGGATAACATATTTTAGGAAAAATTAGGGAGCCAGATTAAATTGCGCTCATAATTATGTCTGTTGCGCCCTTTTTATTTTGTACATAAGACATACAAATTAAGCCTTTCTCGTCAAGATAGTTTTGGTTTGAAATAAGATTGTTAAAAGCGGTTTCCAGTTCTGTTGCGTTAGTGATAGAGATGCAACCTCCTAGTTGAACAAGTTCAGTTGCTTCAGCAAAATGAGAATAATTCGGTCCAATTATAAGAGGAAGGCCAAAGGTTGCAGGTTCGAGAATATTATGAACGCCTGGGTTTCCAAAACCGCCACCTACATATGCAATTGTTGCATAACTGTATATATTGGTATATTCCAACAGTATCAATGATGAATACATCATAATTTGCTAGGTTTTTGCCTTCTTTTTCAGAAAATAAGATTGTCTTTTTAAGTGATAGATTGCTGTAGAGTAGTAATTTGTTCTGGTTTGATATTATGAGGAGCAATAATAAATTTTACATGCTCTTGGGTGGTGTTGATATATTCGGTTAATAAAACTTCATCCTTTGGCCATGAGCTGCCAATAACAATAGTAGTTGAGTTGTTTTTGAATTCAGCAATAAAATCTAGAGTATTGTTGCGTTCTAAAATAGCAACCACACGGTCAAATCTGGTATCGCCTGAAATAATTACGTTCTTGTAGCCAATAGATTCAATTTTGTTTTTGGAACTTTCGTTTTGAACAAAAAAATAAGTAAACGCATCAAGTGCTTTTTTGTAAAAACCACCATACCATTTAAAGAAAATCTGATTGTCTCTAAATATTCCTGAAACTAAATAGGTTGGAGTGTTCTGTCTTCTTTAATTCATTAAGGTAGTTTAACCAAAATTCATATTTGATAAAGAAAACCATCTCTGGATTAGCATGTTTTAAAAACTGTTTGGCATTTTGTTTTGTATCCAATGGTAAATAAACAGTTACATCGGCAACAGTATTGTTTTTTCGTACTTCAAAGCCAGAGGGAGAAAAAAAAGTTACAATAATTTTATGCGAAGGGTATTTTTCTTTAATTTTTTCAATAACAGGTAAGCCTTGTTCGTATTCGCCTAGTGAAGCAGCGTGAAACCAAATCGTTTTATCAGTGGGTTTTATCTTTTCTTGTAGAGTTGTAAAAACACTTTTTCTGCCATCTACAAAAAGTTTGATTTTACGGCTAAAAAGGGCTACTATTTTTAATAAAAAGCTTACAATAATTACGATTAGATTGTATAAGAAAAGCATAGTTGGATATTTGGGGCTAAAATACGTTTCTTTCAATTATTTTCATTGGTTTAAACTCATTAAATAACTATTTTTGTTCCTCGTTTTCGGAAGTATTATTTTGAAAGTCAATTAAAATTGGACTTTCTTTATTTGAGAATGCAAACTTTAAATTAGAATATCGCAATGAGAAAAATTCAAATGGTTGACTTAAAAAGTCAATATGATAAAATAAAAGTAGCTGTAAATGCTTCAATTCAAGACGTTTTAGATTCAAATACATATATTAATGGGCCATTGGTTCATCAGTTTCAAAAAAATCTTGAAACGTATTTAGGAGTAAAACATGTTATTCCTTGTGCAAACGGTACTGATGCATTGCAAATTGCAATGATGGGACTTGATTTAAAACCAGGGGATGAGGTTATTACTGCCGA
This sequence comes from Flavobacterium sp. TC780, assembly GCF_056783245.1. Classification (NCBI taxonomy): domain Bacteria; kingdom Pseudomonadati; phylum Bacteroidota; class Flavobacteriia; order Flavobacteriales; family Flavobacteriaceae; genus Flavobacterium; species Flavobacterium sp. TC780. The sequence goes on from NZ_JBXBAV010000152.1 coordinate 5,213, forward strand.
CTTTACTTTTGCAGCTACTGTAGAGGTGATTGCTTTGTTGCAATTAACACCTGTTTTGGTAGATGTTGAAATGGATAGTATGAATATTTCTATTGACGCTATTAAAAAAGCAATAACTCCAAAAACAAAAGCAATTGTTCCTGTGCATCTGTTCGGTCGTGCAGCTAATATGGATGCAATTATGGAACTTGCAGCAGCGCATAATTTGTACGTGATCGAAGATAATGCGCAAGCAATAGGAGCAGATTATATTTCTAAATCCGGTGTAAAAAGTAAAGTAGGAGTTATGGGGCATGTAGCAGCAACTTCTTTTTTTCCATCTAAAAATTTAGGTTGTTATGGAGATGGTGGTGCTATTTTTACTAATGATGATGCTTTGGCACACATTATTCGTGGAATTGTAAATCACGGAATGTACGAGCGTTATCATCATGATGTTGTTGGTGTAAATTCACGTTTAGATAGTATTCAGGCAGGAGTTTTAAATGTAAAACTTCCGTTATTAAATGAGTATAATAAAGCGCGTCGTGAAGCAGCAACTAAGTATAATGCAGCATTGGCAGGACATGCTAATATTATTACGCCTTCGTTTAATCCTGACGAAAATGATCACGTTTTTCATCAATATACATTGCGAATTATAAATGCAGATAGAAACGGATTGTTGCAACATTTACAAGATAAAGGAATTCCTTGTGCAATTTATTATCCAATTCCGTTGCATTCGCAAAAAGCTTATGTTGATGTTCGTTATAAAGAAGAGTATTTTCCAGTAACCAATCAATTGGTGCAGGAAGTGCTTTCATTGCCAATGCATACTGAGCTTGACGACGAGCAAATTAAGTTTATTACAGATAGTGTGATTGAGTTTTTGAAATAAACCAAATAAATAGCCAAAAAACAACCAAAAAATGAAAGTATTAGTAACAGGAGGATTAGGATTTATCGGTTCGCATACTGTAGTCGAATTGCAAAAAGAAGGCTTTGAAGTTATAATAATTGATAATCTTTCTAATTCCTCAGAAGATGTTTTAAAAGGAATCGTAGCCATTACAGGTAAAACACCAGTATTCGAAAAATTAGATTTGAGAGAAAAAGCAGCGGTACAAAATTTCTTTAAAAAATATGATGATGTTACTGGGGTAATTCATTTTGCGGCTTCAAAAGCGGTTGGGGAAAGTGTTGAAAATCCACTTTTGTACTATGAAAACAATATCAGTACTTTAGTATATCTTTTGCAGGAATTACAGCAAAAACCAGAAGCTAGTTTTATTTTTAGTTCTTCTTGTACAGTTTATGGTCAAGCTGAAAAAATGCCAATTACAGAAGACGCTCCTGTACAACAACCGATATCTCCATATGGAAATACGAAGAAAATAGGCGAAGAAATTATTAGAGATACTGCAAAAGCAACTAATATCAATGCTATTTTATTGCGTTATTTCAATCCTATTGGTGCGCACCCTTCAATAGAGATAGGAGAGTTGCCAATTGGCGTTCCTCAGAATTTAGTCCCTTTATCACGCAAACCGGAATCGGATTGCGTAAGGAATTATCTGTTTATGGAGATGATTATCCTACAGCCGATGGAACTTGTGTACGGGATTATATTCATGTGGTCGATTTAGCAAAAGCGCATGTCGTAGCACTGCAAAGATTATTGAATAAAAAAAATCTGGAAAAAGTAGAAACATTTAATCTGGGTACAGGAAAAGGAAGTTCTGTTCTTGAGGTGATTACGAGTTTTGAAAAGGTAAGTGATAAAAAATTACCATATAAAATTGTAGCACGAAGAGAAGGTGATATTACCGAGGCCTATGCAAATACAACCAAAGCTAATGATGTGCTGGGTGAAAGCTCAATCAACGCTTGATGAAGCGATGAAGAGCGCTTGGAAATGGGAAAAAAGATAAGAAACAAGCTTTTAGTTTAAAATAGATAGTATTTTAAAAATCCCAAATTATAGCATTATAATTTGGGATTTTTTTATTTAAAATAGATAGTATTAGCAATGCAACAAAAGCCAGATTATAAATTATACCTCTGCATGGCGACAGTAGGGATTGTGTGGGGAACGACTTTTTTAGGAATCAGGGTTGCGGTAGAAACTATTCCGCCGTGGTTTGTAACTTCTATTCGTCAGGGTTTAGCAGGATTAATAGCGATGACTATTTTACTGTTTAAAAAAGAATTAAAATGGATTGGTTGGGAGAATTTTAAACACCAATTAATTCCAGCTTTATTAATGATTGTTATTGCAAATGGTTTTACTACTGTCGCCGAACAAACTTTACCAAGTGGGTTAGCATCTATAATGAGTGCTTTGTCGCCTGTACTTATCTTTATAATAGTGTTTTGTTTGGATTTGGGAAAAACCAAGTTTAAAAGAGTGGATTATAGGAAGTTATAATTGGTTTCACAGGAGTTGTTTTTATTTTTAAAGATGGATTGGGTTCATTTTTAGATTCTAATTATCAACACGAGACTTATATTTATGAGTTTAGCAATTTCAGGTTGGGCAGCAGGAACAATTTATACAAAGACTCATACTCATAAGTCGAATAATATTACACTGAATTTATTTTATCAGTTTACAATTGCTACTTTGGTTCAGTTGGTTTTAGCATTTATTTTTTCTCCAAATTCAGATGTGAGTTTATGGAGTACGAGAAGTATTTTGGCAGCTTTGTATTTGTCTGTTTTTGGGTCTATACTTGCTTTTTTCTCCTATCATTATGCTTTAAAACGAGTAACGGCTATTCAGGTTTCTATTTTGTCTTACTTTAATACTATAATTGCAGTTTTTTTAGGTTGGTTGTTGTTGGACGGAGTAATCACTGTCGATTTTATTATTGCTACAGTACTTATTATTTCAGGAGTTTTTATTATTAACTATAAAAAGAAAGAAAAAAAGATTGCATAAAATCTTGTTTCTAATTAATAGTAATCCCAAATTATCATCTTGATAGTTTGGGATTTTTTGTTTGGTGTAAAATGTTGTAAATTTGACTGTTAAATAAATTTATCATGAATGCTAAAAAAGAAAACTCCAAAATAAGCAACTGTCTTTAATAAACTTTTGGTTGAATATGATCTTTTAAAGTTAAATTTAAAGGAATTGTTGAGAGGCCACTTTTGATTTTGATGAAGAGATGAAAAAAGGGTATACGACCGAAGAAGCAAAAGCAGAATCGATTAAACGAATACGTGAGTGGTGGAACAGAAGCTTGCTTACACATCACATGTAATTAGTTATTTAGATGATTTGGTTCGTGTTTTATATAAAAATGACTATTTTGGTTTTATAGAAACGGCTGAAGAATATGTTTTGAATATTTATGATTTTGTTTCTGGAAATATTAAATCAAGTCAGCATAGAATAACTCCTAAAAGAATACAATATTTAGGTTCAAATTACATTTTCTATAAAGTAAATAAAAGAACTACATGGTTTATTTTCTTTGAAAGGCAGAATGAAAACTTCTTGATTACGGGAATTTTAAATAATCATTGCGAAGATGCAAATGTTTTGTAAATTTATTTTTATTGTAAAATTATATAACTGATGCTTAACTGAGTGCTAACGTTTGTTGAGTGAAAATGGCATTTATTTGCTAAAAATATAAACTATGAACTCATTTCAAATTTTAAAAAGTACAATTTTCTTAAGTGCTGTAATTTTGTTATTGGCTTGTAATATGAATGATGATAATCAAACGCCCGAAAATGGAAAATATCCTACTTTAACTGGGGCAAATCCTATTGTAGTAGCTCATCGTGGTGCATCAGGTTATTTACCAGAACATACTATTGAGGGATATACTAAAGCTATTGAAATGGGAGCTGATTTTATAGAGCCAGATTTAGTAATGACAAAAGATGGGCAACTTGTAGTGCGTCACGAACCAATGTTGTCCGGAACAACAAACGTATCAGAAGTACTAGCTTTTGCTTCTAAAAAAACAACTAAGAATATTGATGGAGCAATGATAACCGATTGGTTTGTTTCTGATTTTACTTTAGCAGAAATTAAACAATTAAAAGCAAAACAAGCTTTTGCGGAGCGTTCACAAGAATATAATAATAAATATGCGATTCCAACATTTGCAGAAGTAATTGCTTTGGCAAAAGAAAAATCGAAACAACTAGGTCGTGTAGTCGGGATTTATCCAGAAACAAAACATCCCTCTTTTCATGAGGCTTTGGGTTTAAAAATTACCGATAAATTATTAGAAATGTTAGCTGTCGAGGGATGGAATAATGTTTCGTCTCCAGTTTATATTCAGTCATTTGAAGTTTCTAATTTACAATACATAAGAACTAAATCAAGTGTGAAAACAATTCAGTTGTTAGGTTGTTATGATGTGGCTTTAAATGGAGATTTAGTTTTTGTAGTTCCAGATGGAGGAATGATTTCTGATGGAAAACCATATGATTGGCACTTAAAAGGAGATAGTAGAGATTACGGATTTTTTAGAACTCAGGAAGGTTTAGATTTTGTTAAAACCTATGCAACTGGAATTGGTCCGTGGAAGCCATTTATTATTCCGTATAAAGGAGTAGATGCAAATAATGATGGCAAAGCAGACGATATTAACGCAGATGGCAAAGTAGATGATGCCGATAAAGTAGCGTTGCCACCAACGACTTTAATTTCAGACGCACATAAAAAAGGATTACAAGTACATGCTTATACGTTCAGAAATGAAGGGAAGCGATTGTTGAGTAATTATAAAAATAATCCAACTTTAGAATATCAGGCTTTTTATAAATTAGGGCTGGATGGCGTGTTCTCTGATTTTACAGATACAGCGGTTCAAGCAAGATAATTTTGCTTTAAGTAATAGAAATCCCATACTATCAAATTTGATGGTTTGGGATTTTTTTTGTTTTACAGCTTTTTTTACTGTGGATCGAAAGTTTGAGGGATTTTCCTGTCCTCTTTTTCTTTGTCAAAAGTCCAAGATATAATCCACCATCTGCCTTCGTTGTAATAAAGTTGTATGCTATTAATTCCTCTTCGGGCAACAGGACCATTTTTTGCTAATCTAGTTTCATAAGTGCTCCAAACGTGGGCGATATTCCCAAATACGCGAACTTCTCTATTCACTTCATTTTCATAAAAGGCAGTTTTTGCAACCATAGTATCGGTTTCTTTATGAAAATCTTTAAGAGACATTGTGGTTTGTTGCGTTCTGCCAGCAGTATTTTCTAGCGGAAAAGAATAAATCGCATTTGGGTCATGAAGTGAAAGGTCACGTTCCCATTGTCGTTTTTCTCCAGCTTCTCCCGAAACGGCTTCGTAAGTAGCTTTTATAATTCCGTTAATAGTAGCTACATCTTCCTTTAAAGGATATTTTTGTGCATTTGAAATTTGTGTAGACATAATAATAGTTAATATGATTTTTAAAATTACTTTCATCATTACTGAATTGTTTAATATTCAGGCAAATGAAAACAAAGTATAAAGCACATGAAACTATTTTATACAAACGTGTGTAAATACTACACACACTGCTTGTTTTTTTATGTGTGCGGTTATAACATAAATTTATCCAGAGCGGTAGTAAGGCATTCTTTGTAGGTTTTGCCAATGGTAATTTTATTTCCTTTGGCCATAATATGATTGTCTTCGATACTATCAATATTGGTTAAATTAACTATCGAAGAATTGTGAACTCTCATAAATTCATTGGGTAATACATCTATTAAATCTTTCAGGGATTTGTAATAAGTGTATTTTGTATTATCTACAGTTATTATTTGTACATAATTACCTAAACCAGTAATGACAGCGATAGTATCAAAGTATAATTTGATTATCTTTTTATCGGTTTTAATGAAGGTAAATTTTTCAGATGTCATTGTTAGTTTTTGGTTTGTTACGGTTTTAAAATTTAAAACTGTTTAAACACGGGCTTATGTCAAAATAAAATCCTTTTATTTTTATATTGATTCTCTTTTAAGGTAAGAAAATCATAATGTTCAATTAGACTTTGGTTTCCTCCATATTCAAAGCCCAATGCATTTAGTAGCGCGTATTCATTAGATGTGTTGATAACATAGAAAGCTGTTTCTTTAGTTACGCCGTCTCCAGAGCTTAAAATGGTTTCAAATATAATGTTAGTTTTTATGATATTATTTTCGAGCTCTTTTTTACGTTCTAATTTGTCTAAGCAGTAAGATTTATAATTTCTGGTTCTTATGTCAAATGGATTTTCTGATAAAATTAAATTACAAAGTTCAGTTGCTTTTTCGTATTCTTTTTGGGTAAGGTTTTCTTTTTTCTGAAAGTCTTCTAGTTTTTCGGAATGTTTAGATTTAGTATATGGAGCGTATTCTTTTTGAAAAGTATAGCCATAATAGTAATGTCTTTTTTCTTCAAGGGTCATTGTCGAGTCTGCAGCTTCAAACTTTAATTGTAATTTTGGATAATATAAAGTTGATTTTTTGTCTTTAATAGTGTTCTCAATTTTTTTATAATCAGGAGCTTCAAATTTAAATTCTTGTGAAAAAATAGTAAGGCAATTAAAAAGTAGAACTAATAGAATTATTCTTTTCATCGGGAGAGGGTTCAATGTGTGAAACAAAAATATTAAAAAAATCCCCACAAACATATGCTTGTGAGGATTCTATTTGTATTGACAATTTTTAGAGTGAAAAATTGAAAACTGTGATTGATTCGATAGCTATCAACATAAAAAAATTATGCATTTGCAGTAACAGCTTCTTTATCAATTTTACCGATTAATCCAGCTAAAACTTTTCCTGGGCCTACTTCTGTGAATAAAGTAGCGCCATCAGCAATCATTTGCTGTACAGATTAAGTCCATTTTACAGGAGCTGTAAGCTGAATGATTAAATTCTTTTTTATTTCATTTGCATCAGAAACGGCACTTGCAGTTACATTTTGATATACAGGACAAATAGGAGTCGAAAGTTGTTGCTTCAATTGCAGCAGCCAATTCTTCTCTTGCAGGCTCCATCATTGGTGAGTGAAAAGCACCACCAACAGGTAATATCAAAGCACGTTTTGCGCCAGCAGCTTTCATTGCTTCGCAAGCTTTTTCAACAGCAGTTGTTTCACCAGAAATTACTAATTGTCCAGGACAGTTATAATTTGCAGCAACTACAATTCCGTCTATCGAAGCACAAACTTCTTCAACAACATTATCTGCTAATCCTAAAACTGCAGCCATTGTAGATGGGGTGATTTCGCATGCTTTTTGCATTGCCAAAGCACGTTGAGAAACTAATTTTAATCCGTCTTCAAAAGAAAGAGTTCCATTTGCAACCAAAGCAGAGAATTCTCCTAATGAGTGTCCTGCTACCATTTCTGGTTTAAAATCTTCTCGTAAAGTTTTAGCTAAAATAACAGAATGCAAGAATACTGCAGGCTGAGTTGTTTAGTTTCTTTTAGTTCTTCAGCAGTACCTTCAAACATGATATCTGTGATTCTGAAGCCTAATATTTCATTAGCTTTTTCAATAATTCTTTGGCTAAAGCTGAATTTTTATATAAGTCTTTGCCCATTCCTGTAAACTGTGCGCCTGACCTGGAAATACGTATGCTTTCATTTGTTTTAATTTAAAAATTTAATGATTCTAAAATTGAAAAATTAGTTTCAATTGAAAGGCAAAAATAGTATTTTTTTAGCTTGAATAATTCTTAAACATATAAATCCATAACAATCTCGAGAGTCGGATGTTAAAGAAAGAAAATGCGATAATCACAACAGCGATAATAGGAATGATTCTTAAATCGAAATTTTTTTCAAAGAAAAACTGAGCAATGCAGTAAGTAGCAATACCTTGTGCAACGGTCAGTCCGTAACTCATGTACATGGCGCCAAAAAAGAACCTGGTCTTTTTCGAATTTAAAACCGCATTCACTACATTCTTTGTGCATTTTTGGAAATTTGAAGGTGAAAAATATATTTTTCTCCATCAAGAATTTTTCCTTTGTGACAATTAGGACATTCATTTCGTAAAACATGGGTGATCATATATGACATAATTGATTCATTTTTTATTATATACAAAGATACTTTGCTAGTTTTCAATTCAATTTTTATATCTTCGCTTATTATAGCACAATAAAGACATTTGTAGCCGTGAAAAAATACCCAATTTATAGTGTTGCCAATTTTAGTTGTAATGATACTAGAAGTGATTTTTATGTAAATTCTTTTACTGAACATTTAAAAACACATAGTTTTGTCGAAAAACCACATCGTCATGACTCTTACTTAATGGTTTTTTTTACAGCTGGTTCAGGAATTCATGAGATTGATTTTGACAGATTTGAAATAAAAGAGGGAAGTTTGTTTTTACTTCAGCCTCGGCAAATTCATTTTTAGGAATGTCACAAAGATGTAGAAGGATTTGTGGTAATCTTTTCTCAGGAAATGTACAATCTGTATTTTGGTCAAAAAAAAATCAATGATTATGCTTTTTACAGTTCAATAAATAATAAGCCAGAAGTTTATTTTGATACGAAAGCGGCAAAAGGAATTGCTCCTTATTTTGAATTGCTAATGCGGGAAAGAAGCAAAAAGAAATTTCAATTGGATAAGATGCTTAATCTATTAAATCCACCCAGTTGAAATTGCAAGAAAATATAATGATTCTGAGATCCATGAGGTTCATTGTATAATGTAAATATAAAAAGTTTGAAGCGTTTTTGCGTAATTGCATTACAAGACAAATAAATCACCTTCATTTTATGCAGAACAATTGCATATTACCTTAAAGCATCTCAATAGAATATGTAATGATATCTTGAAAAAAACGGCAACAGAAGTAATTACAGATCGTGTTGTTTTGGAAATAAAAAGAATGCTAATTGACAAGCAGCTAGCTGTAAATGAAATTGCAGAAGAAGTTGGCTATGATGATTATTCTTATTTCTCCCGAGTTTTTAAAAAATATACTAATATGTCACCAACAGAGTTTAGGAATTTGAAGAAGTAGCTTTTTGAGAGAGGTGAGAGAAGCAAGATAAGAGAAGCAAGATAAGAGAAGTGTAGATGTTAGAGGTAAGATGAGATAAGCTAGATGTGAGGTGAAAACGGTTGTCAGGCTGAGCGGAGTCGAAGCCCCTAAATATTTCGGTGTTGTTTAGAAAAGACAAAAAACAAAACCCCATACTTTTTTCAAAGCATAGGGTTTTAACCAAATTAAATACTAAAATTTATGTAGGGATAATTATTGTTTTGCAAATTGTAGTTCAATGTTTAAACGAACATCATCGCTTACTAAAACACCTCCAGCTCTCTATAGCAGAATTCCAATTTAATCCCCAATCTTTACGATTGATTTTTCCTGTAATATTCAAGCCTATTTTTGTGTTTCCCCAAGGATCAGTCATGATTCCACTAAATTCTACTGTAAATTTTATTTCTTTTTCAACACCTCTAATATTTAATTTACCAGTAAGTTCAGAATGACACCATCATCGATTTTGTAAATGAACTAGATTTAAAAGTCATTTTTGGGCTGTTTTCAATTCAAAGAAATTTAGCATTTGCTTAAACGATTATCTCTGTTTTTTGGTATTCCAGTATCAATAGATTTTATATCTGCAAAAACTAATCGCTGCATTCTGAAGTTATTCTCGTCGCTAATAATAGTTGCTTCGTATTCGTTAAATTTACCTGAAACATTAGTAAACATCATGTGTTTAACTTTAAAACCAATTTCTGAGTGAGTTGGGTCAATTGACCATTTTGTAGTTGCCATAATTTTTTGTTTTTATTTAAATAATAATAATTTCGTTTTGATAGGACAAAGTTACTTCGGTGGTAGATGAATTACACTTAACCTAGATTAAGAAATGAAAAAGAAATGTTTTTTTGTTATTTAGTTTTTTCTGTTTATTCTATTTTTTATAAATCAATTAGCCTTATAGAGAAAAAAACGGGGCTAATAGTTTAATTGTTAGCCCCGTTTAGAAAAATTTGTTTATTGTAGTTTTGAATTAATAATTCATCGGAATTTCCATTAATAGAAACTCAGCGTCAGTGTTTGCTTTAATATTTACAGTTTTAAAATCTGTAATTCCAATAGCATCACGAGTGTTTAATTCATGACCGTTTATAGTTGCATTTCCTTTTAGGATAAAAGCATATAAACCATTTCCTTCCTTTTTAATTGAATATTCTGTTGTAGTTCCTGCGTCAAAATTCCCCATATGAAACCAAGCATCTTGATGAATCCAAACACCGTCATCATCTGGATTTGGAGATAAAACTTGCTGTAATTTGTTATGTCTGTCTTCTGTGTTTAAAGAAATTTGTTGATAACGAGGAGTTACATTGCGTTTGTTTGGGAATAACCAAATTTGCAATAATTTAGTTTGTTGATCTGCATTTGGGTTGAATTCGCTATGTTGAATTCCTGTTCCTGCACTCATTACCTGGATATCTCCATGTTTGATGATTTCGGTATTACCCATATTATCTTTATGTGCTAAATCACCTTCAAGCGGAATGGTAATAATTTCCATATTATCGTGAGGATGTGTGCCAAAGCCCATTCCTGCTGCAATAGTATCATCGTTTAAAACACGAAGAGCTCCAAATTGTATGCGCTCTGAATCGTAATAAGCAGCAAAACTAAAAGTGTGGTATGCATTTAGCCAGCCGTGATTTGCGTTTCCTCTTGTTTCTGCTTTGTGAATTACTATATTTTCCATGATTGTGTATGTTAATTGTTATTTGATAGTGCAAATTTACAACCAAAGTAAAGGGGGAGCACTTAACCTAGATTAAGAAGTGATTTTTTTTGAGGTTCAAAGGTTTTTTTTGAGAGGTTCAAAGGTTCAAAGAGACAACCCCGAAGTTCTTGGACTGAGTTGCTGAGGCTCTAATGGTCTGAGTGATAAAGAAACAAAGGCTTGTTTTACCGCATAAAGCGACCACAACCTAACCGCAACATTGTCATCCTGACGTAGGAAGGATCTCTACGAGAGCTTGGTGGTCTGGGAATGTTTTCTATGTGAAAAGCAAGATTGAGTATTTACTCTATTTTAAGAGAAACTAACTACAATTTTGTCTTTTGAGACGGAGTCGAAAAATAACATCAAATAGTTCGACTATCTGTGAATGCTTTGTGTTAGTTTCTTGTGGAGATCTCTCCTTCGTCGAAATGACAAGATTGTGTGAAATTCTAAGAAATCTAATGTCTAAGAAGTCTAGAAATCTAATTTAACTATATTTCGCTATATACTGTTGTACTACTAAATCAGTATTTTCATGGCGTTTTTTGCTTTCTAATTGTTTAGGAGGAGAAGCTCGTTCCATGCAATTTTTAACAGCACAGGTTTCGCAAGTAACACCAACAATTTGTTTTACGATTGGTTTTGCATCTATGAATTTGAATTTTCTCTTTCATAGTGGGAGTAATTAATATTCCCACTGAAATGCTTCGCATGCAATTTTCTACAAATGGATCTTTAGTTGCTGATGAAAAAACCAAATATTCGTTTCCGCTGTTTTCATAACTTGAAATTTGAGCGTCAAAAAAATGTGCTTTATTTTGTTTAATCGCTTCGTCTATAGTTTTAATAGAAACCCATCGGCGGCAATAATGCTCATTCATCTCATTGGCATGCGGTTCTTGCTGATTGGTGATATGGAGTTCTTTTTTTATTTGATAGGTCCCAGATCCTATTTGGTGTGACATTCTTAGGAAAAATAAATTCTTTAAATGAAAATCTTTTGGTAGAAGATTGGTTAATCTCTGATAAAAAGATTCTGGCGAAACACTAAATTTTTCGATTAACGCAACAAACTCTTCCGGTTTTGGATTCTCTTTGGTTAAGAAAAGATTAATGTCATCTATTAATAATTTTCTAGGCAGTAATAATGCTCCGGCAAAATAGGAAGCGTAAAAATTATGCAAGACCTGATCAAAATTGTCAAATTTTATCCAGCTGAATGTTAGTAATCTGTCAGTTATTTCTAAATAGTTGTATGCTATTTCTTTGGCTAATATAAAGGCTCTTTGAGTATCATCTATTTCTTTTAGAGAGCAATAGTGTTTTGCTTTTTGGAACATAAATAGATCGTAAATCACCCAAAGCTTCTTGATCCTTAAAGAGAAGATCTTTAATGGTATAGCCATACTCTTCTTTTAGAATGGCACTCAGTTCAAGTGTCGAAATTTGATTTTCAAGATTAATCTGAAATGATTTAGAGAAAGCAATTACTTTATTTTCTAGATCTTCAAAGTAATTAATGTGTGCTTCTTGATAGGAGCGCAATGAGGCTAAGAAAAAACTCTCTCGGCTTAAATTATAATGTTGAGCAATTTCTATTATGGTACTGATAAAGGCATTGACTTTTGCAGGAGCGTTAGCAATAATATCGATTAAATCATTTTCATGTATGCCAAAAAGTTCTAATGGAATTTCTTTTAAAATACCAGATTTTAAAATTTCGCCTATCGGTGCCAAGTTGTTATCTAGTTTCAAAGAAACCATTTGATCATAGCTTATGTCAAGATTTTCGCACAAGAGTAAAATCTTATCAGTTTTCGGATATTTCTTCCCTTTTTCTATTTCGTTCAAATAAGATTTGGAAAGGTTCGTGAGTTTGGCTAAGCCAAATAACGAAAGGTTTTTTTGAGTTCGGACTTGCTTCGAGTTTTAGCCCAAAAATAAGCTTGATGTAGTCTTTTTCGATATCCATAATATCAAATGTAACCAATAAAAAAATAATCGCCAAAAAAATATTTTCAATATTTAGCGAACGTTCGCTTGTTTTGTATTAAACTTTTTTTATAACATTGTAATGTAAAACGAATTAGCTATGAAAAATCAATTAGAAACTACAGAGTCGGCAATGGAATTTTTAGCCGAAAAAAACAATTCTTATGCAGCTATCTGGACAGATGAGGCGATTACATTTATTACAGAATTGCATTTAAAATTTGATTCACAACGAAAATTATTGTTGACACAAAGAGAGCAACAACAAGTTTTATTTGAAAAGGTGTCATGCCAGTTTTTCCAGCTGAGACTAAATTGGTTAGAGAAGATAATTGGACAGCTGGAGCTATTCCAAAAGATTTATTAGACAGAAGAGTAGAGATTACAGGGCCAGTGGATAGAAAAATGATTATCAACGCCTTGAATTCTGGAGCAAAAACGTTTATGGCCGATTTCGAAGATAGTACATCACCAACATGGGCTAATTTAATGAATGGACAGGTAAATTTAATTGATGCTGTAAACAAAACGATCAGTTTAACAGATGAAGTTAAAGATAAGACCTATCAGTTAAATGAAAACATAGCGACCTTGATTGTTCGTCCTAGGATTACATCTTACACAAAAACATGTTTTGGTAGAGGGGCAGGTAGTTTCGGGATCATTGGTTGATATGTTTTGGTTCAGATGTTTTTCATAATCATAAAAAATTACTTGAAAATGGTACAGCTCCATATTTCTATATTCCAAAATTAGAGCATTATCTAGAAGCGCGCTGGTGGAACAATGTTATCGAGTTTACTCAAAATTATTTAAGAATACCTCAGGGAACGATTAAAAGAATAACTGTCCTTATAGTAACGATAACAGCAAGTTTTCAGTTGGATGAAATTATATTCGAATTAAAAGAGCATATCGTTGGGTTAAACTGTGGGCGTTGGGATTATATCTTTTCATACATAAAGAAATTCCATAAACATCCTTCGTTTTTGGTTCCAAGATAGGGATCAGGTAAATATGACTTCTCCTTTTATGAAAGCGTATTCTAATCCTGGTAATTCAGAGATGTCATAACAGTATTTATGAATTGGAGGAATGGCAGCTCAAATTCCGATTAAGAGAATGATGAAGCCAATGCTATTGCTTTCCGAAAGTAAAAGCCGATAAAGAGCGTGAGGTTCGTAACGGTCACGACGGAACATGGGTAGCACATCCAGATTTGGTTTCATTAGCAAAAGAGATATTTGATGCAGGAATGCCAACACCAAATCAGATTCATATACCAAGACCACATCTTACAATTACCGAACAAGATTTGCTTGAAGTGCCAAATGGTACTATAACTGAAGAAGGAGTTTCCGAAAAAATATTAATGTAGGAGTTTTGTATCTGGCTTCATGGCTTAACGGACAGGGTGCCGCGGCTATACATAAGTTAATTGAAGATGCGGCAACAGCAGAGATTTCGAGATCTCAATTGTGGCAATGGTTATATAATAAGAAAGCGTTTTGGTACGGAAAACAGTCGAATCTGGCATATTATCACAAATTAGCTTTAGATGAATTCAGTAAAATTAAAAAGGAATTGGGCGAAGAAAACTATGAAAAACGCTGGTTTCCTTTGGCTGAAAAAGTGCTAGAAAGGTTGGTTGTGACACTCGACTTTGAAAACTTTCTTACTATACCATGTTATAAATATTTATAATGGATTAAAAATTAAAAATAATTTTTCACACAGATTTAGCAGATAACGAGATTTTAATTTAAAAATCAAGTAGCAATAAAAAAAACTTTTTTGAGACTCAGTAAAACTTAAAACTTTTTTACTTATTAACAACCAAATAACTATACGATGAAAACAACAGAAGACAGAATTTAGGAATTCATCAACGATTCGGCTAAAAACCCAAGATGGGCAGGAGTAGAGCGACCTTACACAGCAACTGAAGTGGTTACTTTACAAGGGTCTTACGAAATACAACATTTCATTGCCGAAAATGGGAGCTCAAAAATTAACTGGAGAAAACTTAAAAGTCAGGATTTTGTAGCAGGGTTAGGAGCTTTAACAGGAATCAGGCAATACAAGAAATTGATGCAGGTTTAGAAAAAGCTATTTATTTGAGTGGATGGCAAGTCGCTGCTGATGCAAAACTTGGCCGGCGAAATGTATCCTGATCAATCTCTTTATCCTGTAAATAGTGTGCCTATGGTGGTTAAGAAAATAAACAATGCTTTATTAATAGCCTATCAAATTCAGGTTGTTAATGGGGTTCATATAAAAAGGATTATTTAGTACCAATTGTTGCTGATGCCGAAGCTGGTTTTGGAGGAATTGAAGTTGGCATTCCGAACTGATGAAATCTATGATTGAGGCTGGAGCTTCTGGAGTACATTTTGAAGACCAATTGAGTTCTGCAAAAAAATGCGGGGATCTCTGGAGGGAAAGTTTTAGTACCAACTCAAGAGGCTATTAATAAGCTGGTAGCAGCGAGATTAGCAGCAGATGTTATGGTAACTATACTTATTGTGGCAAGAACAGATGCTGATGCAGCTAATTTGTTAACGAGTGATGTTGACCCAGAGATGCTCAATTTATTACAGGCGAAAAAACCAACGAAGGTTTCTTTTACGTAAATAGCGGAATCGATCAAGGAATTGCAAGAGGGCAAAAGTTAATGCTCCTTATGCTGATTTAATTTGGATGGAAACTAGTAATCCTGATTTGGTATATGCTAAAAAGTTTGCCGATGCTATGCGTGAACAATTTCCTAAAATGCTGAGCTTATAACTTTGTCCATCATTTAATTGGGCTGCTAAATGTATCTGTTGCTGAGATGGAAACTTTTAGAGAAGATTTGGCTGCAATGGGGTATAAATTTCAATTTATTACGTTGGCAGGATTCCACGCTTTAAATACAAGTATGTTTGAATTGTCTAAAGCATATAAAAAAGAATGGCTGATATTCTGAATTACAAGAGAAAGAATTTGCTTTGCAAAGTAGCGGATTTAGAGCTGTAAAACATCATGCTTCTGAGGGACTTCTTATTTTGATGCAGTACAAAATACAGTAACGATAGGAAAATCAACTACCACAGCAATGAAACATTTCCTACTCAAGTAGAACAGTTTTAATTCAGTAAAATCAGTTTAAAATTGAACAGATTTTAAAATTAAACCATTAAAATATTAAGAAAATTAAGCTTCGGGCTTAATAAAACTTAACGTTTTAATGGTTAAACAAAAACTATTTCTTTAAAAGTCTTGCTTTCATTTTGCTGAAAACTGGGGAGTAACTCCTATGAAAGAAGCTATTTGTTTTTGTAAGGTACTTTGGATTAGTGTTGGATATTTGGTACAGAATTTTTCAAAGCGTTCTTCGGCAGATAAACTTAAAGTTATCCATTAGTCGCTGCTGATTAGCTACTAATGAATTTTCTGTTAAGATCCTGAAAAAACGTTCCAATTTTGGGATATCAAAATACAATTGTTCTTGATTTTCTTTACTAAGTACTACTACTTCAGAATCTTCTATAGTTTCGATAAATAATTGACCTGGTTTTTGTGTAATTAAGCTATACATGTCACTAATCCACCAGCCTTCGCACGAAAAACTAGTACATGTTCTACGATGTTATCGTTAATATTAAAGCTTCGAATGATTCCTAAATTTATAAAATAAGATTCTTTGCAAACTTCTCCTGCATTTAACAAAATAGTTTTTGCCTTATAAAAGCGAGTTTCTGTTTTTGATAAAAATGTGCCTCCTCTTCAGGTGTTAGCAAAACGTGTTTGGCAATGTTCTCTAGAATTAAAGCCATTATTTTTCTTTTATCAATGTAAACGATGTTGTTTTGAATCTGTCGTTTTCTATTTTTCCAGTAACCGAAGCTTTACGAATAGCATTGCAAAAACCATCTTTAGCGTGAGCATCTCCATGTTCGTCAATTTTGGTTCCATCTACAAAATAAGATTTGCCATCGATTCGAATAGCTAAATCACAGCTGTTACCTTTCATTCCAAATTGGCATTCACCGCAAGCAGCTTCTACAATTTGAGGTTTTTCTGTTGTTTTTTTATCTTGAGCGCTGATTGTGATGCTTAAAAATAGAAATAGTAAGGCAGTTATTTTTTTCATGTTTTATGAATTTACGGTTATTAATTGGGCATTTTTTTTGGCTCTTTCTACCACTTCTTCAATAGGGGTTTCTAATAGATCATTTGATAAAACGACTCCCATACGGCGATAAGGTCTTGAAGTTGGTTTTCCCAAAGATACGGAAGTCGGTTTTAGGTAATGCAGCAACTTTTTCGATTCCGGTATAAGTTGGATTATTTGAATCTTTGGAGGCTAGAATTACGGCACTTGCTCCAGCTTTTTCTAAGGTTATTTCGAAAATTGGTACAACTTAAAATAGCACGTAAATGCAAGTTCAAATTCATTGAACTTTTGGTACCTGCTAAAGTTACCATTCCGGTATCGTGTGGACGAGGAGAAAGTTCGGAGAAATAAGACACCTCTCCATTAGTCAGAAAAAATTCTACTCCAAAAAGGCCTGCTCCCCCTAAAGCTTCTGTAATTTTCTCGGCCATGTCTTGAGCTTCGTACAAATCTTTATCAGAAACTCTAGCAGGTTGCCAGCTTTCTTGATAATCGCCACGTTCTTGTCGGTGGCCAATTGGGGCACAAAAAAGTGTTGGGTTGTTGTTTGTGTAATCGTTAAAAGGGTAATTTCTGAATTGAAATTTACAAAAGCTTCAACGATAACTTCGATAACGTCTCCACGAGAACCTGCAACAGCATATTCCCAAGCTTTCAGTATGTCATCTTGATTTTTATAGTAGATTGTCCTTTTCCAGAAGAGGACATTAGTGGTTTTACTACACATGGCATTCCAACTTCCTGAACGGCTTTCTGTAGTGCTGAAGCTGAGGTTGCGTATTGGTATTTGGGAGTTCAAGCCCAAGTTCTTTAGCTGCCAAATCTCGAATGGCTTTACGATTCATAGTGAAGTTTGCTGCTTTTGCAGAAGGAACAACTGTGATGCCTTGTTTCTCGTAATCGTAAAAACGTTCGGTACGAATGGCTTCTATTTCGGGAACTATAAAATCAGGTTTGTGTTTGGCAACGATTCGGTCAAGAGCTTCGCCATCGAGCATATTGATCACTTCAAAATCATGTGCAACTTGCATTGCAGGGGCATTTTCGTAACTATCTACAGCAATTATGGTTTGTCCGATTCGTTGTGCAGCGATGGTAAATTCTTTGCCTAATTCGCCTGAGCCTAGAAAGTAGTATTTTCATTTTGTTTAATTTAAAGTTTGAGGGTTTCTACTCAGTTTCATAATTACCAAACTACTAATAAAAGTTAGTATCATTAATAAAAAGGATAAAAATAATATCATTAGTATTGAGAATAAAATTTGATAAGGAATTTTAGATTGTAGTGTAATAGATATTCCATTAACAAATTGCCCAGATTATGTAAAGGATGAAAAGTGCTATTGTAATTTTTAAGCTTATTGCAAATGAGAATTGTGAGCAAGCTTTGAGATAAGGTATTTGGTTTAATGAAAAACTGATTTTTTTAGCTGTATTCCAAAATAGAAAAATGATAAATAATGGAAATAGGATTCCCCAGAAGATTGGATTCCAAAAAATACCAAAATCACATATTTGAATACATTGAAAAATAAAATAGCTATCTGAAAAAATTAAAAGTGGAAAAAAAGAGCAAACAAAAACGCCAGCAATAATCGAATGTTTTGTTATGCTATTTTTAATTTTCATTTGAATTTGGTTTTGAAAGTAAAGATAAAAAAATGGAATTTATTCTCACGCAGATTTTGCAGATTCGGCAGATTTAATTATTGATAATCAATTACTGTAGAGATGCACTGAGATGTGTCTCTACAATCTTTACGTGTAAATAGATACTTTGTATAATTGAAATAAAAAGGTTCGCAAAGATTTTAAAATTAATCTTAGCGAACCTTTGTGTTCTTTGCGGTAAAAAACCTTGAGGTTAATACTTATTAATGAAAATGATCTTCTTCGATTCCAAATTCGGCATCTTTTTCCCAAATTTCCATTTCGCAAGGTTTACAGTTGAATTTTAGTTTGTATTCTAGTTCGCCTTGTTTTAATACCAATGGTTCTTTTACTTTAACACCCATTATATCTTTTTGGTGTATTGGGCATTTTTTTAATTCGTATTTGATACAATATTTGGTTGTCATTACACGCGATTTTCCTGGATCCCATTGCAATTCAAAAGCTTTTTCGATTTCGGTTACGCCATGACGTTTGTAGAATTTGACGTGCCGTTTTGTTTGAAACGTTGTACATGAAATCTAATTTGGTTTCAGGATACGGATGCGATGTTTTTACCAATTGGTGTTCTTCGCGCTTGTAATTTGCTAAACGAATCTCGGTTAATTGATCGTAAACAGTTCTTCGCATTTCGTTGATTTTTGAAATAGGAAGGAACCAGTTTTGAGTAAACATCACATTAATTTCATCGGCTGTATAAGGTGTAAAACCTGTTTTTGCCAATTGTGTTTTGATGTTTTCTTCTATTGATTCGCCAGTTTTAGTTTGTTCTTTTGAATGTTCTAAAGTAACAACACTTACATTTCCATCTTCATCAGTTGCGATTAATTCAAAACCAGTTTCGTTTTCAGTAGTAAAGTGGTGCTTAGTTTACGAACAGCACTGTCTTCTCTTGAATAATTTTGATGAAAGCAGCGTCGTTATTACGGTAAATAAAAGTTCCGTCTTTTACTTCTTTTAAAACGTTTGGGTATATTTTTCCGTTTTCGGCTTTGTTTACATAAATTCCGTCAGCTTCATTGTTTTCGTTGTATAAAACAAAGTCCATCACCGTTGTTTAACAATTCTCCATTTTCGATTTCGTAAGCGTTTCCAACAGTTCGGATTAGTTTACCAATATATTGTCCTTTTGACTTTGGGCTTTCCCAGAGATCCAATACTATGATTTCTATCGTTTACAAAATAATCAGTGTAGCCACGATTAAATGTTCTGTTTAGAGAAGAATCAAAAGTATAAGTACATTTTCCTGAAGAAGCTTTTATGTATTTATCGTTTCCTTCTGTTTCTAAAAACTGTCTAAGTTTTTGGCGTAAAAAAGACACGTTATTTTTTACGTAAACGACATCTTTTAATCTTCCTTCGATTTTAAAAGAAACGATTCCTGCTTCAATTAAATTCGGAATTTGATCAGATATATCTAAATCTTTAATCGACAGTAAGTGACTGTTTTTGATTAAAGTTTCTCCGTTTCCGTCAATTAAGTTATAAGGTAAACGATAGTTTTGAGCGCAAGATCCACGATTGGCACTGCGTTCTCCGTTTGCTACACTCATATAGCAGTTTCCACTAAATGACACACATAGAGCTCCAGTTACGAAAAACTCTAGTTCAACATCAGCCTCGTCGTATATTGTTTTAATTTGATGTAAGTTTAATTCACGGCTAATACCACACGTTTTATCCCTGCATCTTTTAAGAATTTAATTTTATCAGCATCACGGTTATTGGCTTGTGTGCTAGCATAAATACAATAGACAGCTCCATCGACACACGATGGCCATATCCGAATGATTAATGCATCTACACCAATATCGTATAATTCATAGATCATTTGTCCAACCCTCAGTTTAATGATTGACACAAAATGGTATTCATTACCACTGTAGCGTTAAAGAGAGTGGTGTATTTTACTAAAGCAGCAACATCTTCAAAAAGGTTATTTGCATTAGAACGTGCTCCAAATTGGGGTGCACCAATATAAACTGCATCGGCTCCACGATTTATAGCTGCCATTCCTCCAATTAACTCTTCAGCCGAGCTAATATTTCGATTTTCTTCTTCATTTTTAAGACTTTAACATTCTATGGTATTATGGAAAAAAGTTTGCAAAGTTCTATAAATAATCTGAGTTTGCTAATACTGAAGTGACTTTTTTTGAAATAGTTAACTAATAGGGGATAATAATGAAAAGGAAATGCGTGTTTTAAAGTGAAAAATAGTGGGAGCGCTTTTAAAGAGCAAGAGAGATTTAAATAGAAATAATCTTTTTTTTGAATTCCTAATTTTGTAATTTATACGTTACTTCTATAACAGCTTCTTCATTTCCATCATACTCTTTTAAATTAACATAATAACAATTTCGAGATCCGTGTTTTGCGTCTTTAAAACGAAATCCATAATTGACTTTTTCTATCCGTGGTAAAAAGATATAACCTCGTGGTTTGATTTCCATTTCTTATTATTTCATTTTGGGTATAAAAATTCTTTTTCGCTTTTAAAGTTTATTCCAGAACTAATAATACTGCTACTGGAAAATAAAGTATATATATTGTTATAATCGTTATATAGTATTTTAAATGAATTTTTGATAATTCGTTTCGCGAGTATTGTTAATTTTTATGCCAAATGAACTTAGAAATAAAAGTCAATATTAGAGAAGTGAATGCTATTAAAGTAAATTGATACATGAAAACTTACTTTAAGAAAAAAATTGGTGGACAAAAAAGAAATAATACTAAATAATAATAAAATCCCCCACAATGAAAACAAATATTTTTAACATTTTCTGCAATTTGATTTAGCCTTATTGTTTGTTTTTTAGAAACTTCTATTGCATTGAGACATTTTGTAACAAGAATAACGAATGAAAAAGTAATGCATAGAAAAAAGAAAGAAAGTGAAATAAGTTTAGTGTGAATAGAAAATTATTTGTTGGTTGATTTGTTGTCAGCGTTACAATTGTTTCAAATAAATATAACCAAATTGCTATGGTAGTGGTGAAAACTACTAATAGCAAAGAAATATCAAATCGTTCTTTATTCATAATTATAAATTATAGTTAGTGTAAAGTCGTCTAAGAGAGATTTATTTTTTTAAACAAACAATCGATTTCTTAATTGCTATTAAGTTTTAATCAAGCGGAAAAGTATATCCTACAGCAAATACCCCCCGTAGATTGTTTAGCCGTTGGTGAAAGTAGCGCAGAAATACCGATTTCTAGACTTTTATGTCTGCCTACAGCTAATCCGATACTAAATGGGATATGTAATAAAACAGTACTTTTATTAAAATTAACGTTGGGTGTAAACGTTTCGAATTTACCTATTGAAGCTCCAATACCACCTTCAATGAATGGAGCTACCCAAGGTATAGGTGCGCAAATACGGACTTTTCCTCCCATTAAAAAGGCATTCGTCGTAACTTTATATAGCGGTTGATTTTGCATGTTTTGATTTTTATCAACAGATTCAAAAATTGCACCCGCATATGCTCGTACACTATACCATGTTTTTATTCCTACAACATATTCACCTTGAAGGTATAGTCCTCTTCCCATAACATCTAATTCATCTTGACTTCCATAGTTCTCGATGTAATAAGAACTGCTTGATCCATAACCGATTGACGCTTTGATGTAATTGCCAGTTGTTTGCGCTTTTGCCCGATGAGAAGAAAATGTTATAACAATGATAATGATAATATTTTTCGGAATAGAGAGGTCATGATTAGATAGTTTTTGGTCTGCAATGTTTTGTTAAGACTAATGTCTGCAACTAATTACTATTGAGTTTTTTTTAAGCGCTATAAAAGTTTTTTTTTGGCTAAAATACTAATAAAATAATCTGAAAAGCAATGCTTGCTTGAAAAGGGATGTTAAAAATTTAGAATTCATAATTTTAGATATGTTATGTTTTATGCTTTTTGTTTTGTAACCTAATGAGTTATAATGTCGTCAGAATAAACATCAATCATTAAATTAATAATCAAATGAAATTAGTTCTTAGAATTTTTACAGTGATATTTTTAATATTTCATTCTGTTGTTTTTTCTCAAACTTTAGAGAATCGAATAGATAAATTGTTGAACGAAAACTTTAAGTTAGAAGCGCCTGGTGGAGTTTTTTTAGTTGCGAAAGGGGATAAAGTAATATATAGGAAAGCTTTTGGTATGGCTAACTTAGAATTGAATGTTAAGATGCAACCAGATTTTGTTTTTGAAATTGGTTCAATGACTAAGCAATTTACAGCTGTCTCAATTTTGATGTTAGTTGAACAGGTTAAGCTTAAATTGGATGATGAAATTACAAAGTTTATTCCTGATTATCCGACTAATGGAAATAGGATTACAATTCATCATTTGTTAACGCACACTTCTGGAATTAAAGATTTTACGAGTATGAAATCAATTAAGAATATTGCTAGAAGTGATTTATCACCTAAAGAATTAGTTGATTTTTTTAAGAATGAACCAGTAGATTTTAAACCTGGAGAACAATTTAAATATTGCAATTCAGGTTACGTTTTATTAGGATATATTATTGAGATTGCATCGGGTCAGACGTATCAAGAGTTTGTTAATCATAATATCTTTGAGAAATTAGGAATGACAGATACTTATTATGCAAGCCATGAAAGGGTAATAAAAAACAGAGTTTCTGGTTATCGAGATAAAGAGGGGTATGTAAATGCTACTTATATCAGTTTTTCTATTCCTTATGCTTCAGGTTCGATAATGTCAAATGTAGATGATATGTTAAAATGGCAAAATGCAATTGATGCTAATGTGTTGCTTAATTCTATTTCTACTGAAAAAGTATTCACTAATTATAAATTAAATAATGGTGCTAATATTGATTACGGATATGGATGGCATATAAAAGAGTTGAATAAAAAACTTGTGCGTGAGCATGGAGGTAGCATTTTTGGCTTTAAAACAATGGGAATTTATGAACCAACGGAGCAGATTTATGTGGTAGGTTTGAGTAATTGTGATTGCAATTCCCAACTGCACTTACAAGAGATATAGCCTCTTTATTGATTAATTAGAAGAACAAAAAAAGCCTCAAGAAAATTTCCTTGAGGCTTTGATTTATATAATTTGAATCTTGATTAAGCTGTTAAAGCTTCTTTGATTCTGCGTAAAGCTTCTTTAATATGTCTTCGCTTGTTGCGTAAGAAAAACAATACAGTTTGGATTTCCAAAAGCGTCACCTGTTACAGTTGCTACGTTAGCTTCTCCTAAAAGATACATTGATAAATCGTTTGCATCTTTAATTTCTGTTCCTTTTAATGTTTTTCCGAAGAAAGAAGAAACATCTGGGAAAACATAAAATGCACCTTCAGGAACGTTAATTTTTACACCAGGAATTTCTTTTAATAATCCAACTACTAAATCTCTACGACCGTGGAAAGCCTTAACCATGTGATTTAATACACTTGGATCAGCATCTACTGCAGTAATTGTAGCGCGTTGTGCTACAGAATTTGCTCCAGAAGTTACTTGTCCTTGAATTTTGGTACATGCTTTTGCAATGAATTCAGGGGCTCCGATGTAACCAACTCTGTATCCTGTCATAGCAAATGCTTTTGCAACTCCATTTACAGTGATTGTTTTTTCTAACATTCCCGGAATTGAACCGATGCTGCAGAAAGTTCCTGAGAAATTAATGTGCTCATAAATTTCGTCAGCAACAACGTATATGTTTGGGTATTTTTCTAAAACTTTTGCTAGAGCTGTTAATTCCTCTCTACTGTAAACAGATCCAGAAGGATTACAAGGAGAACTGAACCACATCATTTTTGTTTTTGGTGTGATAGCAGCTTCTAATTGCTCAGGTGTGATTTTAAAATCAGTATCTACAGATGTTGGAACTTCAACTGGAACTCCTCCAGAAAGTTTTACGATTTCGAAATAAGAAACCCAGTATGGTGCTGGTAAAATAACCTCGTCACCATCATTTAACATTACTTGTGCAATGTTGTATAAAGATTGTTTTGCTCCTGTAGAAACTACAATTTGAGTTGGTTTGTAGTCTAAGCCGTTATCTCTTTTGAATTTTCTGCAAATTGCTTCTCTTAATTCTAAATAACCTTCTACTGGAGAATATGTACTGTAATTTTCGTCAACTGCTTTTTTTACTGCTTCTTTAATGAAGTCAGGCGTATTAAAGTCTGGTTCTCCCAAACTTAAACTAATGATGTCTTTTCCTTGTGCTTTTAATTCGCGCGCCAAAGCGGCCATTGCTAAAGTTTGTGATGTAGCTAAATTGTTAATTCTGTCTGAAAGAATGTGATTCATTTTATAGTTAATTGTGGTTTGTTATTGTGTTGATATTACGCCATTTCGGGTTTCATGCCCAAGTCTCGTAAATGTTTGTAGTGTGCCAAAACAGCTCCTCTCATGGTTTTGAATTCATGATATGGTAAATTGCATTCGATTGCGGTTTGTTTTACTATTTCGGCAATTTTTCCGTAGTGTATATGGCTTATGTTTGGAAAAATGTGATGTTCAATCTGGTGGTTTAATCCGCCTGTAAACCAGTTTACAACTTTGTTCTTTGGAGCAAAATTAGCTGTAGTGTATAATTGGTGAATTGCCCATGTGTTTTCCATTTCCCCATCTTCATTAGGAATAGGGTTAGATGTTTCTTCAACTACGTGTGCCAATTGGAATACGATACTTAAAATTAATCCTGCTGTATAATGCATCACGAAGAATCCAATAACAACTTTCCACCATACAATACCTAAAAGCATCGGTAATGCCATCCAGATTAGTACGTAAATAATTTTTGTAATTACTAATACAGTCCATAATTTGGCAGGACTTTGTGGTGTTCCGTATGATAATTTTCTTTTCAAGTAATTTTTCATTTGCTTAAAATCGGTTGTTAATGCCCAATTGAAAGTCAATAATCCGTAAAGGAAAAATGAATAGTAATGCTGAAATTTATGAAAACGATGCCACTCAGCATTTTGTGTAAAACGAATAATTCTTCCTGCATCAAGATCTTCGTCATGACCATGAATATTAGTATAAGTATGATGTAAAACATTATGTTGTACTTGCCAGTTGTGTACGTTTCCTGCAAGAACATAAATGCTTCCTCCCATGATTTTATTTACCCAACTTTTTGTCGAGTAAGATCCATGGTTTCCATCATGCATTACATTCATTCCAATTCCAGCCATTCCAATTCCCATAACAATGGTTAATAGTAAATGAGCCCAAAATGGCATATCGAGTGTAAGTATTAAAAAATACGGCGCAAGAAAAACTGTAAACAGAATAATGGCTTTTAAATGAAGTTTCCAATTTCCTGTCTTTTGGATATTATTATCTTTAAAGTAACTGTTCACTCGCGAGTTAAGCGTTCTGAAAAACTTTAAATTGTCTTGCTTAGCAAATGTAGGTATGGTCTTATTCATATAAATTTTAAATAGTCCTCAAAGGTAATTATTATAAATTTTCAATTTACAAAAATGAGTTAAATATTTCGACTGTAAAGTAGTACTTTTGTTAAAAAAATAGAACAATGAATGAGATTCTGAAATATTTTCCTGATTTGACTGACGCTCAAAAAGAACAATTTCAAAAATTAGATTTTTTATACCATGATTGGAATGAAAAAATTAATGTTATTTCACGTAAAGATATTGATGCCTTATACACCAAGCATATTCTACATTCGCTTGGAATTGCAAAAATTATAAAATTTGAACCAGGGACTTATGTTCTTGATGTGGGTACTGGTGGTGGATTTCAGGTATTCCTTTGGCGATTCTTTTTCCAGAAACACGTTTTTATTTGATTGATGTTATTGCTAAAAAAATAAAAGTGGTTCAGGGTGTTGTTGATGCTTTGGATTTAAAAAATGTAAAAGCAGAACAGCTTCGTGCTGAAAATGTTAAAGGAGATTTTGATTTTATTGTAAGTCGTGCAGTAACTAATATGCCTGATTTTGTTTCTTGGATTAAAGATAAAATCAAGAAAAAACACAAACACGAACTTAAAAACGGAATTTTATACCTTAAAGGAGGAGATTTAACGGAAGAATTGAAAGATTTTCCTAAAGCAACAGAATATAATTTAGCTGATTTCTTTGAAGATGAATTTTTTGAAACTAAAAAAGTAGTTCATCTGCCTTTGAAATTTACAGTTTAAGATTTATCAAAATGCAATTTATAAAGCCCTGTCTAGATTAGATGGGGTTTTTGCTTTTTAGATTGTTTTACTAAGTTTTGAATACAAGTATAAAGTACAAATATGAATCACAACAATTTGTACCAATCTTAATAGGTTGACTTTGTTAGAGGAATTAATTTTATAAATTAATTAGTGCCATTCGTGTTTAAATGGATTTAGAAAATTTATGACTAGGCGACAAGTTCGGTATGATAACAGAAAGATAATTTTGTTAGTTGGTGTATTTTTTTATCTTTGAAATACTTACATAAACAAAGTAATGATGGATAGAAGGAAGTTTTTTAGAAATGGCTCTTTATTTACAATTGGAGCAGCAGTTATGAGTCCTTTTCAGGGTTCGGCTAATATTTTAGATTTAGAATCGGTTAATAAAAATAAGAAAGCAAAAAATATTATTCTCTTAGTTAGTGATGGGATGAGTACTGGGAC
Source organism: Flavobacterium sp. TC780 (assembly GCF_056783245.1). NCBI lineage: Bacteria > Pseudomonadati > Bacteroidota > Flavobacteriia > Flavobacteriales > Flavobacteriaceae > Flavobacterium > Flavobacterium sp. TC780. The sequence continues at coordinate 32,389 of NZ_JBXBAV010000152.1, forward strand.
ATTAAATATGGCCGATTTGTATTTGAACAGAAAAACAGGAAAAGGATCTAATTGGATACAGTTATATAAAGACAATCGAGTTTCGAGAGCATTGATGGATACTGCTTCGGCTAGTTCTATTGTGACCGATTCATCGGCAGCCAGCTCTTCATGGGGTGGCGGTTTTAGAGTAAATAATGGAGTGCTTAATGTTAGCCCTCAAGGAGAACCACATTTGCCTATTTGGCAAAAATTCAAGAAATCAGGGAAAATGGCTGGTTGCGTAACTACAGTTCCAATAACTCATGCTACTCCTGCTGGTTTTTGTGTTAATAGTAAAAGCAGAAATGCTCAGGATGATATTGCTGAACAATATTCTAGACCTTGGTTTTGATGTTATGATGGGTGGAGGTTCAAACTATTTTAACTCTAGTGTAAGAAAAGATAAGAAGGATATGTATGCTGCTTTTAGCACAAAAGGGTATCAGGTGGTAAAAACGCGTTCTGAAATGGATGCAGCTTCTAATTCAAAACCTATTTTAGGGGTGTTTTCAGAAAGATGGACTTCCGTATTATGTAGACAGAAATAGTGATAAAAACTTGAAAGAAACAGTTCCAAGTTTAGCCGAAATGGCTCAGAAAGCTATTGATCGAATGAAAGAGCATAAAAATGGTTTTGTTTTGCAAATTGAAAGCGGAAAGGTTGATTGGGCTGCACACGGTAATGATATTGCGGGTTTAATTAATGACCAAATTGAATTTGATGAAGCGGTGAAAATTGCAATTGATTTTGCTGAAAAAGACAAGGAAACGCTAGTTATTATTACTACTGATCATGGGAATGCTAATCCGGGAATTATTTATGGTAAATACGCAAATGAAAATTTTGATAGTATTCAGAAATACACTCAGACAAATGAATGGATTTTAAATCAGATTAAACCTGATTCTTCAATTTCACAAGTAAAAGAAATTATTGAAAAGGCAAATGGGCATTCGGTATCAGATGATGATGCAAAAACGGTTTTGAGTTATTATGATGGCTTACATAAAGAAGACGGATTATACAACTATAAAAAATTGCCTTATAAAGCTTTTGCAGAAATGCAGGGTAAAATAAACTCTGTTGGTTGGATTAGTATGGATCACTCTGCTGATTATGTTGAGTTGGCCATGTTTGGTCCCGGAAGTGAGCTTTTAAAACCTTTTGTAAAGAATACAGATTTACACTATTTGATGCTGCAAGCCGCAGAAATAGAAAATAAATTTTAATTTATTTGATAAAAAATAAACCCCATAAATTTCAGATTCATATGAAATTTATGGGGTTTTATATTATTAGATGTTTTTTAAATAAGTTAGCCAGTTTTCTTTATAACTGCTTCCTATTGGGATTTCTACATTATTTATTTCTACTTCATTTTTAGAATAAGCTGTTAGTTTTTTTGTTTGAATAATAAAAGAACGATGAACTCGGACAAAATTTGAATCTAATAATTTTTCGAAGGCAGAGATGTTCTGTTTGAGATGATGCGATTTATCGTTTTCAAGATGTATTGTAATATAATCTTTTAAACTTTCGATGTATAGGATTTCTTCAAAAATTATTTTGATATTCCTACTTCCACTAGATACAAAAATATGATTTTCAGGAATTGCTTTTTCTTCTTTTTTTGGATTTTGGAACTGTTTGAATTTTTCGATAGCAACAAAAAAGCGATCAAAAGTTATTGGTTTTAAAAGATAGTCTATAACATTAAGTTCGTATCCTTCGATAGCGTACTCTCGATAAGCAGTTGTAAAAATTACCTTTGGTGGATTTTTTAGTTTTTTTAGAAAATCATTTCCTTTTAGTAAAGGCATTTCAATATCCAGAAAAACTAAATCAACGGTATTGGTTTCTAAAAAGGTATACGCTTTTAGTGCATTTTCAAACGAATCGATTAGTTCGAAATTTTCAAAATTTAGTAGGTGAGAGGTAATTAATTCTCTCGCCAGAGGCTCGTCGTCAATGATGATACATTTGTATGTCATGTGAAAAATTAAACAGTTAGTTTTAATTTAATGAAGAATTTTTTTTGATCTTCTATAATTTCCAAAGAGTGTTTTTTGGGATACAGTAAGTTCAGTTGTTTTCGGACATTCTCGAGTCCAATTTGCGATTTGTTTGTTTTTTTTTGCAGTTTCATTTTGTGGTTTTGTGTTTTCAATACTAAAAATGATCTGTTGTGGTTTACTTTCTAAATTTAACCGAATTATTGCTTTTTCGGTTTCATTGATTACGCCATGTTTAAAGGCATTTTCGATAAAAGTCAATATTATTAAAGGAGATATTCTATTGCTAACTTCAATACTTTTAGTAAATGAAATGTCTAATCTATCTTCGCTATAGCGGAGTTTTTCTAATGCAATATAATTTTCGATTAACGTAATTTCCTTTTCGATAGAAACATAATCTTCGTTGCAGCGGTATAAAACGAAATCCAGAATTTCAGATAGTTTCGCAATTACTTCAGGCGCTTTATCGTCTTTTTTTAGGGTTAAAGTGTATAAGTTATTTAGCGTATTAAATAGAAAATGAGGATTTAATTGGTTTTTTAAGGTTTTGAGTTCTATTGATTTTTTTTCTTCTTCTATTTTGGAAAGACGTTGTTGATTTTTATAAAAACGAATTAATCCAATTACTGACGCAGGGAAAAATAACCAAATAATTTTTGTGAAAAACAACCTAAAACTACTTAACCTTTGAATTAATGTGTCAGGACATTTATCCCATTCTAAATAATACTGAGGGAATCTGGGTTCTAGATAAAAAAATTTGAAGGTTGTAAGCATCACAAAAACAAGACATACCCAAATAATAAACAAGATAATAAAAAGGAGGTATTTCTTTTGAATGAGTAGATTAGGGATTAGAACGTAAATCAAGACATACGCTCCAATAGCCTGAATGACTGTTTCTGCAAGAAAGATATAAACGAGGTCATCGTACTTTTTATAGTCAAAACTTTTTGTCACAAAATGTATGATCAAAAAGACTAGCCAAAACATAATGTGGGTCAAGATTCTTTTTGGGGTTATGTTTTTTATGAAATCCATATTATGCTTTTATCAACAGGCAAGTTAGTAAAATATCTATGTTTGGCTAGTTACGTGAGTCAGATAATAGTCTTTAGCTTATGAAAACGCCATTTCGGCCCATGAATGCATTATTATTAAAAATGACATTCTTCATATGTAAAAGTTGTCTTTTTATTTGCGGCTAAATTAAGATTGAGATTGGAGGATTACTTTAGTCGAAAATAGCAATCTACAAGGAGTATGATTCATCCTTAAAAAACAAATATTAGCTTGATATGAAATTAAAATACATTATTACCTTATTGGTGTTCTCTTGCGCATCAATGTCTGCCCAGTTTAAAATTGAGGGGAGTGTTGTAACTACTAAAAAGGAACCCATTGTTTTTTCAGAAGTTATCTTAATAGAAGAAGACACACGAAATAGAATGAGCGAGTTTACAAATGATAAAGGAGATTTTGTTTTAAACGCGAAACAAGGAAAATACATATTGGAAATCCGACAAGGAAACGAGCTTCTATTTTCTAAAAATCTATCAATATTGGCTGCTTTAAACTTGGGGGCTATAACAATCGATAGCGGTGTTCAGTTAGAATCGGTTGTAGTGGGAGGAAAAAAGAAACTGATTGAAAGAAAAGTAGACCGTTTGGTTTTTAATGTTGAAAATTCGATTAATGCTACAGGAGGAGATGCTTTGGAAGCACTAAGAGTTACTCCGGGGATAAAAGTGCAGAATGATAATATAACTATAATAGGGAAAAGTACTTTAATGGTTCTGATCGATGATAAAATTATCCAACTTTCTCAAGAAGATCTGGCTAATTATCTAAAATCAATTCCATCCGATAACATTAAAAGTATAGAGGTAATTACAACGCCACCAGCCAAGTATGAAGCGGAAGGTAAAAGTGGTTTAGTCAATATTAAATTAAAAAAGGCAAAAAAAGATTCTTGGAATGCCTTGATGGGAGCTACTTATCTTCAAAGATTTTACAGCCAAGGTGCTCTAATGGGGAACTTTAATTACAATAAAAATGGATTAAGCATCACATCGACCTTAAATTATATGTCGGGTAAAAGATATAATATTCAGGATGATTACACCTACTTTCCAACGGAGATTTGGCATACGAATTCTTCGTATAAAAGTGTGAATGCTAGAACATATGGGAATATTGGTGTTGATTATCAGGTATCTCCAAAATGGATTGTGGGAGTCCAAACTTTATTTAATAATTCGGAACCTTTATTTACTGATAATCCTTTCACAGGTGTTTATGATAATACAAATGGTAAAATTATTAGCTATTTAAAGTCAAATGGAGGAGTGGCAGCACTAAAAGTTGTTATTAATTCATTAAATATTTACAATGAATATAAAATTGATTCGTTAGGAAAAAAAATAACTTTAAATCTGGATTATTTTAATTACGAATCAAGAGACAATAGAACTTATAGCGGTATTTCAATTGTTGAAGATTCTGACTCACAGCAATATTTTTCAGGAATAAATAGGAATGTGCAGGGTATAACAAATTTATCTGGGAAATTAGATTTCGATTACCCTACCCAATGGGCAGCTTTGAGTTTTGGAGGTAAAGTATCGAATTCAAAATCAAAGAATCATATTTCAGCTTTCAATAGTGGCTTAGTAGATTCGCCGGTTTTAGGCCTACCTTTAGAGCAAAGTGAGTTTGATTATATAGAGAATATACAAGCGGTTTATTTTTCAGGAAACAAAAAGATAAATGACCACTGGAATTTTCAATTAGGATTAAGAGTAGAAAGTACACAGACAAGGATTCTTACAGGAGCTTTGATTCAGTCAATTGATAAGGATTATATTAAATTTTTCCCCACTGCATACTTGACGTATACTGACAATGATAATTCAACTCTTAGCTTAAGTTATAGTAAAAGAATCGAAAGACCTCAGTTTCGAGATTTGAATCCTAACACTCATTTTTGGAACCCTTTTCAGTCTTTTAAAGGGAACCCGTTTCTGCAGCCTGCATTTATTGATAATGTAGAGTTTATTTATACTTATAAAAAAATAGAAAGCAAGTTGTATTTTAGTTATGAGAACAATTTATTTTCTGAGATTACAATTGCTGACCCTGTTTCAAATGAAATTCTTCATACAAGTGAAAACTATATAGACACGCAACGTTACGGAATTCGGAGGAATTTGTATTCGATAAATTTAAATGGTGGACAAGTAATAATGCGGTCGATTTTAGTTATGTTATTTCTAAGTCCAGTTTAATCGTTGCACAAAGAGAACAAAATGGCTTTAATTTTAGGTTATCAACCAGTAATGATTTTAATTTAAATACCAATAAAACAGTACTTTTTAATGTAAGTTACTGGTATAGTTTTCCTGGTGTAGAAGGGATTTTTACTAACAAAAAAATGAGTTCTTTTTCGCTGGCGTTCCAATATCTTTTATGGAATAAAGATCTAAAAATTTCTATTAGAGGTACTGATATATTTAAAACTGAGAAAATAAACAGAAGTTCTGTTGTTAATGGCGTCTATCATGAAGGTAAGAATTACTATGACAATAAATCTTTTCAGTTAGCTGTTTCTTATAAATTTGGGAATAAAAAGAGATTGTCGCAAAACAAAGAATTACTGGTAATGAAGAAGAAAGAAATAGAACAGGAAGTTAATCAATAACAATCTCAAATCAGAATCAATATGAAATCAAATTTTAAAAGTGTAATGGCTATTGCAATGGCGGTTTATTCTCTAAGCATGTTTTCGCAGGAAACAAAGCAAGAGATTACAATCGATAAAACTTCTAAATTAATTAAACCAACTTTATTTGTCGATTTAGGAGAAACTTCTCAAACACCCGACGGGATGGCTTTGGATAAAAAAGGGAATCTTTATTTATCAATCACTAATCCGGTTACGTTTGAAAAGCACGGAAGTAAGATTCTGACTTTTGATAAAAATGATAAACCAATAACGTGGTTTGATAAATTGCCTGTACATCCGGTGACGAAGAAAGTACATCCTATGGGAATGGAATTTGGCCCTGATGGGAATTTATATGTAATGGATAATCAGTTTTTTACTGATAATGAAAATTTTTCTAGACTGATAAGGGTTATAGTTGAGAATGGAAAACCTAAATATGCTGAGGTATTAGCAGAAGGTTTCAATTTTGGTGAAGCTGTAAGATGGTATAAAGATAGAGTTTATATTACTGATGCTCTTTTTGAGAATAGAAGAGAAAGTGGGATTTATAGTTTTTCGTTAAAGGAATTAAATTCTGGGAAAATAATTTTGGATAAGGATACGAAACCCAATTATCTAGTAACCACATTTACTCTTAAACCCGAAGTAACAAAACGAACCATTGGCATTGACGGTATTGCTTTTGATAAAAAAGGGAATCTGTATGCGGGAAATTTTGGAGACGGTGTAATTACAAAACTTGAATTTACAAAAGAGGGTAAGCTTAAATCTAAAAAAGTAGTTTTAGACTCGGATAAATTAAAATGTTGTGATGGATTTTTTTATGATGAAAAAAGGAATTCTATTTTTATTGCCAATTATGATAATAATAGCGTTCATCAGTTGGATTTAAATACAAATACAATACATTTAATATGGGAAAATGGTAATGCTGATGGTTCTGATGGGCAATTAGATAATCCTTGTGAAACGATAATTTATAAAGGGAAATTATTGGTTGTAAACTACGATACTTTTAAAGGTAAAAAAAATACTGAAATAGATTCTTTTCATACTATTTCTAGTTTTGAACTAGATAAATAAACTTAATTTATAACTAAAAAACTAGCCCATAAGCTTTAAAGGTAGTTAGAGCTTATGGGGCTTTTATAAAAAGAATGTTAGCTGTTTTCAATTGGAAAACATAAAAAGGGATTTATTTCGTAATCCAACCTTGCAACAAAAGTCTTAATTGCAATTTCAGAAGATTTTGTTGTGTATTTGTAAAATGGGTCAAAGAAAAAATCACGACATATTACAGGTTCTGCTGAAGGATTGTATACTTCCTCATTATTATTTAAATCCTCATAATTATATTGACAAGGAAATAAAATATTAAGTTTTTTTAAGGTGCTTTTAAGCCATTTGTTAAATGTTTTTTTCTTAGGAGAGATATGGCGTGCAAGTAATATTAGGCCAACAATTTCACTTTGAAGGTAATAAGATCCTTTTCGACGTAGTACATCTATTATTCTCACATTCATAAGTGCAACCCAAAGTGGGCCATCTATAGGACCAGATGCAGGAGCATTCATGTTGAGGTCAAAAACTAATGGTTTAGTGTATTCAGGATTTGATACTGAGCACCAAAGTGCTTCGATGCGCTGTTTCATTTCATGAGATGCTTCAGTGTGATTTTTATAACGCCAATATATCCATTCAAGTAGAGCCGCTGTTAGTCCTAAAGAAGCTTTGTAACTAATGCTTGTTAAGGCAAGTTCTAGTTTGGTATGATTTTCTGCAGGATCGATAAGTTTCTCCATTATTTTTCCATTCCATTTGAAATCAATTGGATGGTTGATGCTTTTGGCTTCACGGATTATTTTAGGTGCTTTTTCTATACTTTTCATAATTACTTAATTTAATATTTATGTATGAATATTTTATTCTTTATTTCTTAAGTCTATCTGTTCAATCAAGAATTTCCAAATTTACATGTGAACTTAATTTTTTCTATGTCATGATAAGTTTTAAAAATAGCACAATAGGGTTTTTTATTGGTGTTATATTTTTGAAAACCAATAAAGAGTGAAAAATAGTACAAATAAAACAGCGTTTGATTAAAATTCTTTATGAAAAAGCAAACCCCACAAGTTTCAAAAATAGTTGAAGCTTGTGGGGTTTTATAGTTTTTAAACTTTAGAGATTATTCTCCTAAAAACGGATATCTATAATCTTCAGGAGTTACAAAAGTTTCTTTTATTGTTCTTGGAGAAGCCCAACGCAATAAATTTAATGCAGAACCAGCTTTATCATTTGTTCCTGATGCTCTTGCACCACCAAATGGCTGCATTCCAACAACTGCTCCAGTTGGTTTGTCATTAATATAGAAGTTACCTGCAGCATTTTGCAATTTTGTTGTAGCTACTTCAATAGCATAACGGTCTTGACTAAATACAGCTCCAGTAAGAGCATATTCAGAAGTAGTATCAACTAATTCTAAAGTTTCTTCCCATTTTGCATCTTCATATACATATATAGTAATAACTGGTCCGAATAATTCGGTTTCCATTGTTGTATACTTTGGATTGGTAGTTACTATTATTGTTGGTTCAATAAAGTACCCAACAGACTTATCGTAGTTTCCACCAACGATTATTTCAGCATCAGCATCTTTTTTAGCTTGGTCAATGAAACTAGCTAGTTTATCAAAAGAACCTTCGTGAATAACAGCAGTAATAAAGTTACCAAAATCTTCTGGTGACCCCATTTTCATAGATTTCACATCAGTAATTAATTGTTCTTTAATTGTAGGCCATAAGCTTTGTGGAATATAAGCTCTTGAAGCAGCAGAACATTTTTGTCCTTGGAACTCAAATGCTCCACGTACAATTCCTGTTGATACTTGTTTAGCATTAGCACTTGGGTGAGCAATGATAAAATCTTTACCACCAGTTTCTCCTACTATTCTTGGATATGTTTTGTAATTGTGAATGTTTGCACCGATTTTTGCCCAAATATCTTTGAATACATGAGTTGAACCTGTAAAATGAACTCCAGCAAAATCACGGCTTGCTAATACTGTGTCAGTAATCATTAATGCATCACCAAAAACAACATTTATTACTCCGTCTGGAACTCCAGCCTCTTTAAATACGTCGATGATAATTTTTGTAGAGAATACTTGGCTATCACTTGGTTTCCAGATAACAACATTCCCCATCATTGCAGCACTTGCAGGAAGATTTGCAGCAATAGCAGTAAAGTTAAAAGGAGTAATTGCGTAAACAAAACCTTCTAGAGGTCTGTATTCAAGACGGTTCCAAGTTGTAGAATCTGATTTTGGCTGATCTGCGTAAATTTGCGTCATAAACTCTACATTGTAACGTAAGAAATCAATTAATTCACAAGAAGCATCAATTTCTGCTTGGTGAATGTTTTTTGATTGTCCAATCATTGTAGCTGCATTTATTCTAGCTCTGTAAGGACCAGCAATAAGTTCAGCAGCTTTTAAGAAAATAGCAGCACGTTGTTCCCATGCCATACTTGCCCATGCATCTTTTGCTTCAAGTGCATTAGCAATTGCTTTTTCTATATGTGTTTTTTCGGCTAGGTGGTAAGTTCCTACTACATGTTTGTGGTCATGAGGAGCCGTGATGTTTCTTGTGTTCCCAGTTTTAATTTCTTCACTTCCAATGTATAACGGAACATCAATTTTAGAATTCCACATTGTAGTATAAGCTGCTTGTACAGCTGCTTTTTCTGGTGAGTTTGGCGCATATCCTTTTACGGGTTCGTTTACCGCTTTAGGTACATGAAAAAATCCTTTTAGCATATTGTTTAAAATTAGATAATTAGACAAATTAACAGTTGGATAATTCATTTTATACGAATTATCTAACGCTGTACAAAAGTACGAAGGTTAAACTAATAATTTGATAATTTTAGTATAAGATAACTATAAAAAAAATATAGAAAAAAAATTAGTTCAACGCAAATGGAGCGCACATTCTAAAAGTAGGTACAATAACTTTGAAAATTTTTGTAGTAGTAAAGTTCACCATATTGAAATATCCTTTCATTGCTCCATATGGAGATGACAATAAACAACCTGAACTGTAGGTGTGGAATTCGCCAGGTTTTAAAACTGGTTTTTTACCTATTACTCCTTCACCATCAACTATTTCGATATCGTTTAGCGAATCAAAGATCTCCCAATGGCGGGAAGTAAGCTGCACAGAGTCCTTGCTATGGTTCTCAATAGTAACCACATAGCTAAAGGCAAAATGAATCTTGTAGTTCTTGAAGTAGGTACCTTCAAAACTAGTTAAAACGGATATTTTTATGCCTCTTGTTATTTGAGAAACCATACTAAAGTGTTATATATGTGCGTAATAGAAGCAAATTTACAAAAAAAAATGATTCAAAAGAATCATTTTTAAAATGTTTTTTAATTAATGATATTCAATGAGTTAGCGTATCCTTTTCCAATTACATGATCATAACGGTCATTGTTCTCACGATAATAAACCAGTATGGTATATTCATTCTCGGTTTGGAAAAAATTACCATCAATTGCATTTTCGAAATCGATTACTCCTTTTTTATCAGCTATTTGATATTGGTAATTCGTAAATCCTTGTTTTATCATTATTGCTTTTTCATAAACCCCTTTTTCAGTATTGTATTCCATTTTATTCTCTGGAGTTAAACCATAATTATTGAACATTCCATTGATATAAATGTCTTTGTTGAGTCGGAAAGCCGATACCAAAGTGTAAAATAAACCCAAGCATAATCAGCTTCAACCTCATTGTTTGAGGCATTTATATTTTTTACCACGAAGTTACCATTTATGTCCTGATAGTTTGTATAAGGAAAGTTTCCTCTGGCTTGGTTAGTGTATAAATAGGAGTTGTAAATGTCTTTGCTGAGTTACTCTTCCTACATTATTACCAGCGTTACAAATGTATTATTCTCAAAATATAAAAATTCATTTCCAGCCCAAAATTGGGTTTCATCGTTGTATTTGTATATCAAGTCATTCCCAATAGTGTATTGTGGAGGTACGTTTTTTATTGCAGTGTTAAAATTTCCATTTTGTAATAAAAGCACTTTCACACTTCGTAAAGGAGTTTGAAAAGTCGAGGGTGCTGGATTTTATGTAAATCTAATTTATGCTTGTATTCGATATTACTTACAGTTCTGCTTGTTACCTGAGCAGGAACTGTGACTAGATTTTCATACACAATGAACTTTTGGAAAAGACAATTTCTTTATCCTCATTCAGAATTTTGAGAATGTAATTACCAGTAATTAATAATTGGGTGTTTGGGTTTGGAAAAGAAATTTTATAATGCGAATATATTTGTAAAGTATTAAAGGAATTGGTGTAATTGACGATTCGTTGCCCATCAAATCCTTGTAAATATTCTGTTTTTGGAATATCTGAAGGAATCCAATTATAGTCACAGTGTGTTATTTCGTAGTAATAATCGGCTTCATTGCCAAAGAGATCATCAAATTGCAATTGAGATTTCACTTCCTAATTCAAATATCGGAACAACATTTTGCCCGCTTTGTACAAACAAAACAGTTTTGATGTTATATGAAGGGGTAATTTCAATTGTCCTTGGGCTTTTGCCGAAGTCAAAATAAGGATGAAAATTATTTTTCTTTAAGATAATTTTAGCATAATAATTATGTTGCAAAATGTAAATATAACAATTTTATACAACGAAAAATGGGCCTACTTGTTAAGAACCTAATATGTATTCTAAATTAATTTCGATTTCGTCATATATATAGCTTTCTTCTAATAGTGAATCTGATAGTAGTTTTTTGTTTCTTGCAGTTTAATTACTTTTTCTTGACTGTGTTTTTCAGAAATAAATCGAATGACATTTACTTTATTTAATATGTTCCAATTCTATGAGCTCTTCCTACTCCTTGTTTTTCGGCAAAGGGATTCCACCATGGATCTAAGAATAAAACATAAGAAGCTTTGGTGATATTTAAACCAACGCCACCTGCTTTGAGTGAAATAAAAAATAACAAAGGATTTTCATTTCCCTGAAACAGATTTACTTGTTTTCTCTTTTCTTAGCAGGAGTTTCACCTGTTATCTCGCAAAAATCTATTTTGTTTTCTTTACACCAAGTTGTATAAAAACTCAAATTGGTAACAAATGAACTAAAAATGATGGTTTTTTGTTTCCCTTTTACTAAAGTTTCCAGATAGTTTGTAACTGCATTATATTTTCCAGAATCAATTTCTGATTCCTGATCTACCATTTTAGGATGATTACTCAGCTGTCTTAACTTCATCAACGTATTGATGATGCTAATTTTGTCTGGACCGGAGCCATCTGTTTTTAATAAAAAATTACGAGCTTTTGATTTTTCTTTTTCATATAATTTCTCCTGTTCAGGATCCATGTCGCAATAATAAATCTGCTCGGTTAATTCTGGTAAGTCTTTTAATACCTGCTCTTTGGTCCTTCTTAAGATGTAAGGCTGAATAAGATTTTTTAGCTCTGTTAAACTATCTTCATCTTGCTTTTTCTCAATCGGTATTTTGAAGTTTTCTGCAAAGAAATTATAACTACCCAAAATATCAGGATTTATAAATTGCATTTGCGACCACAAATCGTCTAATGAGTTTTCGATAGGTGTACCACTTAGAGCTATTTTATGTTCTGTATTTATTTTATTAATCGCTTTAAAAATTTTAGAATTTTTATTTTTGATGTATTGACTTTCGTCCAAAATTAAATAGCGAAAATTATATTTTTCTAAAATTGCAATATCGCGATGAATGATGCTGTAGCTGGTAAAAATCAAATCGGATGATTCTAATCTACTTGCTAATAGTTTTCTGTCGTTACCAACATACTGCATTTTTGAAAAATGCGGTGTGAATTTCTGAGATTCATTGTACCAGTTAAAAACCAATGAAGAAGGTAGAACAATCAAGGTTTTTAAAGGATCTCTTTCAATAACGGTTTCGTTTTGAAACAAATCAAAATTTGTAGTTTTGGTTGTAAATCCTAGCTGTTCCTGAACGGCAACTAATACAGCCAAAGTTTGTAACGTTTTTCCAAGTCCCATATCATCAGCTAGGCAAGCCCCTAAATTGGAGTTAAAATGACTCAAAAGCCATTTAACGCCATCAATTTGATATGGTCTCAAAGTAGCTTTTAACAAATCAGAAGAGGCGTATTCAGCTTTAAGAATAGGGTTTACATCGTTTTTGATTTCCGGAATTGCATCCAAAGCTGCAAAATTACTTTTGCGCAAAAGTAGATTTCCATTTTCTGTTCTGGCTAATTTTGCCAGCGAGCTATATTTACTGAGCCATTCTAATGGAATCAAAAAATAGTTTCCGTCAGGTAATAAAAAGAGTCTTTCTTTGCGTTTTATATTCGGAATAATTTCACTAAAATTGATAGTAAAAGTTCCAATTTTAAGGATTATTTTGATGTCAAACCAATCTTCTTTTGTTTCTCCTTTTGAAAATAAAACGGTATGATTTTCTGTAATGATTGCTTTGCTTTCCAGTTGAAGCTTTTCAATTGTAAAACCTAAACTTTCTAGCTCTTCTTTACGATTAATTACCAATTGAATATTAGCATAAGGGTCGGGAATTTCTGTTTCAGAATTCCATCCAAACAATTCATTTTTGATTTTTATAAAACCAATTTCAAGTAGTTTTTCTGTATATGAAGTTTCGCTAGAACTTCGTTTAAACTGAATTATTTTAGGTTCATTAGCAATGCTAAAATCGACATACGTATGTGTTTTTTTAGTTTTACTGGAATCAAATGAATACCCGTCATAATCGAAATGGAGGTTGAGATAATAACAGTTTTTGAAGAAATCATAAACAGGTTGAATCGTGCAGGAAATAATTTTATCACGAAGTTCAATTTCAAAACCAGTTGCTTCAATGTCTGTTTTTTTGGCTATTTCAGGAATGAAATTTTTAAAATAGTCATCAACTAATCTCGAGGGGATTTCGATCGATTTTTTCTTTAAAAAAGGTGAAAGCTTCTTAGAATTCAAGGCTGTTAGCTGTCCTAATTTTTTATCGATCATCAACCAGCCTGGTTCATCTAATAGTATGTCGATACTACTATTCATGGGTGAAAAAGTAGTGTTGTTTTCTTTTAAAGATAGCGTATATGTAATTCCTTCTGAGTGTTTGTCAAATTGAATCTGAGGCTCAAAATCAAGAGGATTAGTACGAACTTGTGTGCGATAAAAATCCTTTTCAATTCCCATATTAATAGATAACGGAAATTGTTCTTTTACAATTAGCGTATAAAAGGAATCTAAATTTACTTTTAAATGCTGGCGAATTGCAAAATCAATTTTGGAATCTTTTTGCAGGTCAGTAATTGTTTTTGCTGATTTTATTTTTGCACTAAATTTTTTGAAAATAAATTCAGGTTTTAAAGAATCACAAGCAGTCAGTATTTTTTTTGTATTGGAATCTAAATTTTCGAAAACAATTCCAAAACTTTCAAGAACGTCTGGAGTTGCTTTTTTGTTTAAATATTTAATGTCATTAGCATTAACATCTTGAAGAATGTAAGCGGTTGGAATATGGGTATTCAGATTTTTTTCAAAACTGATGTCAAAGCAAAATTGAAATGATTTCGAGGGTTTCAAGATTAAGGGTTTGGTTTGGTTGTAATTTAGGAAGTTGTATAAAATTTAAAAAGTTTTCAAATTATTGCTATTTTGAAAACTTTTTAAATGAATTTATGTCACTTAATATGGTGAAAAAACTATTTAGTTTTCCTGTTTAAAGCAAAGTGGGATAATTTCTCCTTTGGTTAAACAATATTTTTCTACTAGCTCTGGAGCTATTTTATTGGTGTAATCCTCTTCGATTACGATAAAGCCAATGCTTCTTAATTTATCAAAATAATCACGGCCATAAATACGTACATGATCATATTGTCCGAATATCTTAGCACGTTCTTTTTGGTCTGTAATAGTGTCATCGGCAAAAGTAACTGCTCTAGATAAATCTTGTGGGATTTGTAAAACAGCCATTCCTCCAGGTTTTAAAACACGGAATAATTCCTGCATCGCTTTGGTGTCATCTGGAATGTGTTCTAAAACGTGATTGCATAAAATGACATCATATTCGTTATCCTTAAAAGGTAAATTGCAGATATCTGCTTTTACATCTGCTAAAGGAGAGAATAAATCGGTCGTTGTGTAATCAAGATTTTTTTGCTTGCGAAATAGTTTGTAAAAAGCTTGTTCGGGAGCAAAGTGTAATACTTTTTTTGGTGCTGTAAAGAAATCAGTTTGATCGTTCAGGTATAGCCATAACAAACGGTGTCTTTCTAAAGATAGAGTACTTGGTGAAAGTACATTGTTACGTTGTTTGCCATATCCGTAAGGCAAAAACATTTTAAAACTTTTACCATCGATAGGATCGGTAAATTTATCTCCTTTTAATGTAAAGGCTAAAATAGGACGTGCCACATAACTCAAACGAATTAATAATGGACGTGGAATGGTATTAAGAACTAGTTTGAAAAGTTTCTTCATGGGGTTGTTTCGCAGAGATTCACGAAGGAGGCGCAGAGCATCACAAAGTGTTTATAAATCTTTTTATGTTATTTTTTAAAATTTTTGAATCAAAATTAATAAGTAATCCTAACGGATAATTTCCTAGTTTTAGATAAGTAAGGATTTGCGCAAAATGTACATCAGTAAAAGCTTCAACAGTTTTTAGTTCAATTACAATTTTATTTTCTATCAGCAAATCAATTCTATATCCGTGATCTAATTTTATGTCTTTATAAATTATCGGTAATGCTTTTTGTTTCTCAACGATTAAACCGGAATTGACAAGTTCATAATACAAACATTCCTGATAAGCTGATTCTAATGAACCAGGACCTAATTGTTTGTGAACTTCGATTGCTAAACCAATAATTTTATATGAAATCGCATTTAGTTCATCTTACGAAACTAAGTTTTCTGAATACATTTTAAATTATGATTTTTGTGAATTTTGGCGCATATCTTTGTGAATCTCTGTGGAATCTACAAGACTAAAGGCACTTTTCTGAACTCATCTTCTTCGTTGCTCTCGATTCCTAGTGCTTTATAGATGTACTGGAAAGTGGATAAGATTTCTGGTTTACCATCGATTAAAGCTACATCATGTTCAAAATGTGCACTTGCTTTACCGTCGGCTGTTGTAATTGTCCAGCCATCTTTATGTTGTTTTATGTTTCTTGTTCCAAGGTTAATCATTGGTTCAATGGCAACAACCATTCCTTCAACAAAAAGTTTCCCTCTTCCTTTTTTACCATAGTTAGGCATTTCAGGGTCTTCGTGCATTTTTTGCCCAAGTCCATGTCCAACAAGTTCACGAACAACTCCGTATCCATGTGCTTCTGTATATTTTTGTATTGCACTTCCAACATCTTCTACACGGTTTCCAGCTTTAAATTCACGGATTCCAACATATAAAGATTCTTTGGTAACTTGTAGTAATTTTTTAACTTCTGGAGCAACTTCTCCTATTTCAAAGCTATAGGCATGATCTCCATGATAACCGTTTTTGTATGCACCACAATCTACCGAGATAACATCACCGCTTTTTAAAGGAGTGTTATTTGGGATACCGTGAACAACTTGTGAATTTGGACTCATACAAAGTGAGTTTGGGAAGTCATACAAACCTAAAAAGCTTGGAACTGCACCGTGATCACGAATGAATTCTTCGGCTAGTTTATCAAGATATAATGTGGTAACTCCTTCTTTTATCTCAGAAGCAATCATTCCTAATGTTTTTGATACGATTAAGGCACTTTCGCGCATTAACTCTATTTCTTCACGTGATTTTACAATAATCATAATTTCGGATTTTCAGTTGGCAAAAGTACAATTTTAATATTATTTTTTTTAAAATAGCCTTTGTATTTAATTATATCATTTATAATTAGCTTAATAGCAGACTATAAATATATAGAAAGATTGTAAAATTATCTTATTAAAATGAAAACAGTTGTAGAAACAATTGAATAAATTAGCTTATTAACTAATTCGGCATATTATGAAAAGCAATAGTAATCAAGAGGGTAAGAGCAAAGCGGCTGGTTTAATCAAAATGAAAAGATTTGCTCTGGGAGTATTGGGTGTAGCTGTAGTTCTTTTTCTAATTGCAATTTACTTTAAAATAGGTTGGTTAAAAGCCTTTAGTGAGGCGGCTATGGTTGGCGGAATTGCAGATTGGTTTGCTATAGTGGCATTATTCAGGCATCCTCTGGGATTGCCAATTCCGCATACGGCGTTAATACCTAATAATAAAGATGTTATTGGGCAAAATCTAGGCACTTTTGTTTCTGATGAGTTCTTGATAAAAGATAAATTAGAAGCGAAAATAGAGCAGTTTAATTTTGCAGAAAAAGCTGCAAACTGGTTGTCTGATAAGTCTAATGCAAATACGATTGCTTTATTAATTATTGAGGATATAATTCGCGTTTTAAGAACAATAGTTGATGAAGATGTTCAGAAATTTATTCAAGCCAAATTTGAAACCAAATTACGAGAGATAAATTTTGGAGAATGGATTGCAGTAGGGTTGGAGTCCTTAACCAAAAGTGAAAAGCAAGAGCAGTTAATCACTAATGTATTGAAAATACTTACCGAAGAAATTACAGAATAATAGAGATGTGATTCGTGAAAAAGTCAATAAGTCAACTCCATGGTACACACTTGGTGTGGCTGATAAAAAGATTGCGGATGGAATTTTTAATGGGCTTTATGATTTTATCGATGAAGCAAAACATTCTAACAGTAGTATCAGGAGAAAAATAAATACATATGTTCTTGATTTTATTTCTGAATTAAATAGTTCGCCAGAATTACAGCAAAAAGTAAATGATTTGGTGATTGAGTTTGCTCATAAAAGTGAAGTAAAAGAATATATCAATGCTATATGGAGTCAGATGAAGGTTGCAATTGATGCCGATATAGAAAAGAAAGATGATTCTGAAAATAAAAAAATAAAATCATTAATATGATTCAGAATTTTGGAGTTAGTATAAAAGGTGATCCAGTTATGCTGAACAAAATAAATGATTTTATAAAAATAGATTTGTTGGGTATTCTTTTGAAAAACAAAGAAATGATAGGAACCTAATAGCTTCATCGGTAAAAAGCTGGGACAAAGAAGAAATCTCGAATAAACTAGAGTTGGAAATAGGTAAAGATCTTCAGTTTATCCGGATTAACGGAACGGTGGTAGGAGGGTTTGTGGGGCTTTTTATTTATTTTGTAGAGCATATTATTACTTAAAAAAAGAGACAAGCCGTAAGGCTTGTCTCTTTTAGGATATTTTGAGTTTTGTTTTAATCTGGGTTTGCCATGATTTTAAAAAGTTCTGAATTAGAGATATAAAATCGATTTTCTAAAGCAATAGCAGCAAGTTTAGCACTTACTAAATTGTTTTCCCGAGTATTGATTAAAAACAACGAACTTTCTCCAAATGAAAATAAGCGTTCTTCAGAGTTGAGCATTGTAATGTTGTTTTCGACCAAATCTTTGGCCAGTTTTTTTTGTTTTAACAGAGAGGTGATTTCTGTTTTTGTGCACTTATCTTATTAGTGAGTTGAACTTTTTCTAAGACCAAAGCAAATTCATTTTCCTGAAGTTTGTATTTAGCTAGTTTTAAACTCCCACGTTCTTTTCTTAAAAACAAAGGGAAATAGAATTCTAAGCCAACTTTATAGTCTTTAAAATTATAATTATCAATGTAGCTAGGTTCAGATAAATAAGAGTAGCCTACATTTATTTTTGGCAGCAGCATATTTTGTTTTAGATCTTTTTCTACATTCAAAATGTCTATTTTATTTTGTAACGCATTTATTTTTGGATGAGCTTCTAGGCTAAAGTCATTTTGCAATAAGTCATTGGTTTTTAAAGTTTCTTGCAATGTGTTTTCTAGTGCAGTTTCAGGAATAAGACTATCTGACATTTCTAACGGAATGTCGTTTTCTAGCCAAAGGAAATTAGATAGTTCTAGTTTGGATTTAGCAAGTTTTAATTTAGAATCTTCAAAACTTAGTTGTCTGTTTTTTAAACTAATTCCAGCTTCAATACTGTCAATTGCAGGTTTGTCTCCTTGACTTATCAGTGCTTTAATTCCTGTTAAGCGTATTTGTGCATTATTATTGTACGTTTCGTAGAGTTTCATTTCATCAAAGTTCTTTTTCCAATTAAAATACGCAATCGAGGCATCGTATAAAATAGCAATAGCATGGAGTTTTCTTTCAGATTCACTTAGTTTTATTTGAATCTTGGCTTTACGAACATCGGCCATTCTTTGATTAATGAATAATCCTTGCCCAATAGGCACACTAATTCCAAATGATGTTAATCCTTGATTTGGAGTTGTTTTCAGGATTAAGATAGATTCCTTCGTTATTGTCGAATCCTGCTTTTAACTCGATTCCATACCAAGTCGGGATTTTAAAACTGCTGTTTAAAATGGAGTAATACTCTTTGTCTTTAAATTTTTTTTGACTAAAATCAACTTCAATTTTTGGATCAAAACCACCTCGAGCCATCATTAAATTTGCTTGGGCTTTACTTACTTCCAAATTAGCATTTTTAACCATAGGATGGTATTTTTTTACATATCCAAGAAATTCATTATAAGTAAATTCATTGGTAATTGGTTCTTGGCCAAAAAGGGTAAAACCAATAAAAAGAAAGACTAAATATATCGGTTTCATTATTTTTTTTCTTTAGTGTTTTTTGTCTCGCTTTTATAATAGTTTGGAGGGAATCCGTTAAGGGTTCTCCATATTTCAAACCAAATCGGTACAGTGTCTAGTAAAGCAATTGTTTGTGCGCCAGAGCCAATACTCAGCTGTTTTGGCCATTTTGCTTCAGATGGGTCTGGAGCGATGAGTATTCTGTATTTACCATTCTCACTAATAAAATTTTCTATAGCTACCACCTGACCTCCAAATGTTCCATAAGACATGTCAGGCCAGCCAGAAAATACGATAGTTGGCCAACCATCAAACCAAACACGTACTTTTTCTCCTTTTGACATCAAAGGCAAATCGATAGGATTTATGAAAGTTTCAACAGCTATATCATATTCAGATGGCATTATGGTTACAATCGGAGTTCCTTCTTTTATGGTCTCGCCAATACCAGCCATTAATGCTCTATTGATGTAGCCATTTTGAGCCGCTTTGATATAGTACATACCATTACGTACGCTATAATTTACATATTGATTTTCTAGTTTATTAACTTGAGCTTCAGTGTCAAATTTATTACTCAAGGTGGTATACTGATCACTTTTTGCCTTAGCTGTTTTTTCAGAATACTCAGCTGTGATTCTGTAATTTCAACTTTAGCATTTATGTATTCATTTTTACTTGTTAAGTATTTGTTTTCTTGAGTTACAATTTTAGCATCAACATCTTGTTGTTTCAAGCGTTTCTCTTCAACATCAGTCATTGGTTTTAATCCTTCTTTGTTTAATTGCAATGCACGATTATATTGTGTGTTTGCAATTTTTAGCTGGGTTTTTACAGCTACAAGATCAATGCTGTCACTTTTTATTTTTAAAAGAGATTGTTTTACTTTGTTTCTAGCTTGCTCTAATTTTAATCTCTTTTCATTTTCTATAAACTCAATTTGTTTAGACAGCGTATTTACTTTTTCGCCATATGATTCAAGTGAATGCTTTTTGGCTTCTACTTGATTTTTAGTATTCTTAACTAAATTTGGATCCATGTAATCTTCCTTTATCTCAGATATGAACATGATTGTATCGCCTTTTTTTACAAAATCACCTTCTTGTACATACCATTTTTCAATACGACCAGAAAATAACACTCTGGATAGATTGTGGTCGTTGATTCGGTTTTAGGGTTGTCACGGCTCCTGATCCAGAGATATTCTGTGTCCATGGTAAGAAGAGGGCAATTATTCCTAAGATTGCAGTGCCAATTATTATTTTATTTAAAATTTTATAATGTGGTCTATTGCTTAGGTCTTTTATAGTTTTATACTTATCTAGAGACTGTAATTTTGTTTTATTATTGGAAATGTTTAGCATGACGTATTAGTTTTTTTGATCAAGAATAATGTGGCCATTTTGCATTGTTAATCTTCGAGTCGATTTTGTTTTCCAATAAGGATTTTTAGACGAAACAATAATGGTCCATTTATTCTTGTCGGAAGTTATAAAATCAATAATTTCGTTGGCAACATCATCATCCATAGTATCCGTTGGGTCTTCATAAAATAGGATTTTTGGTTTATGAATAATACTTCTTGCTAATAGAATTTTTTGAGCATTAGACGAAGATAATTGTCTTCCTTCAGGATAAATGTGTGTATCTAAGCCTTTTGGTAGTAATTTAATAAACGGGCTAAGTTGTACGCCATCAATTGCCCATTTTAGGTCTTCAGAACTAATCGTTGGGTCGTTAAAAGTAATATTTTCTAAAATGGTTCCCTCAAATGGTGTTTCATTATGGATAATACTGCCAATCTGTGAGCGATATTGCTTTAGGTTTATTTTCTTAAAGGTATCATCATTGATATAAAAAGCACCGGAGTTTTGTTTAAGTATACCTGATAATACTCGGATAAGAGTCGTCTTCCCTGAACCATTTTGGCCATCAATTACTATTTTTTCCCCCTGATTTATCTTGAGAGTAATAGAATCTAAGGCATTCTTTTGAGAATCTGGAAATTTAACACTTAAACCTTCTGTTTCTAACGTAATGTTATTGTAACAACGGTCGTTTTGTGAATCTGAATTTTCTTCTAATTCTAAATCTGTTACTTGTCCTATTTTTTCAACAGAAGTCAAAACATCATAAAAACTTTCGAGTCCAAGAATGATTTTCTCAACAGAGTTAATGACTAATAAGATAATAATTTCTGCGGCAACAAATTGTCCAATATTCATTTCCTGACTCAATACCAAATATCCTCCAACAGATAGTAAACTTGCTGTTATGATGATTTTGAAAAGAATCAATTGTGTAAATTGTCTTTTGATAATGCTAAAATGTTTCTCGCGATAAGTAAGATATCCAGCTACTATTGAGTTGTTTTTTTGAAGTGCAAAATCATAATTAAGTTCATTTCTGAAACTAAAATTATTACGTGCCATTTCTTGTAGCCAGCTTGCTACCTTATATTTAAATTTTGATTCTTTTAAACTGGTTTCTATACCTGATTTGTATGAAAATTTAAAAATGAAGTATAAAAGTAAAAACAATAAGAGACCAAATACGATGAAAAAGGGATGGTATAAGGATAACAGGATGATTCCGAAGGCAATTTGGAGTAAAGCTGCCGAAAAATCAGTCAATAATTTGGAAGTTCCTTTTTGAATAGTCATGGTGTCAAAAAAGCGATTCGTTAATTCTGGAGGATATGTACCGTATAATTCTGCTTGCTTTATTTTTGGCAAGCGAGCAGCAAATTCAAATGAAGCACGAACAAATATCTTTTGTTGTAAGTTTTCTGTAATTCGTAATTGCATAAAAGATAAAACTCCAACAAGTGCAACTCCAGCAACAACTAATATTATGAGAACAATCCAAGATGCGCTTACCCTGCCAGATTGTATAAAAGTAATAATTGCTTGGATACCTAACGGGAGTGATAAACTTATTAATCCAGCGAAAATAGCATAGAAAAAGATTTGATAAATATCTTTCTTGTCTAGCTCAAGTAAATTGTAAAATCTTTTTAGTGGAGTCATATTGGTTGTTTTTAGCGCAAAACGTTTTCTGCAAGATTTAAGTAAAATTGAGTAGTTGTTACAGTTTCATTACAATCTGTGATAGTCTTTAAATGATCTGTTAGGAAATGTTGATGCAAGCTTCCTTCTACAATGGTTGATACTAGAGATTTTGGAAATGGATATTCGGGATTTACTTCCTTCACAATAGAAACAATTCGATTAATGACTCTTTTGTATATTAAAAAAAAACCTTCTTTATTTTCATTATCCACTTCTTTAGTGTGAAGTGTCTTTGTAAATTCAGCGATTATAATTTTATTTAAAATCGCTTCGTTAATGTGTTCCGTAGCGGTATCATCAGTTATTTTTTCAGTAACAATAGTGATTGCTTTATTAAGCCTTTCTTTTTTATCCACAATATTAGTAGTAGAGAAGACCAGTTTGTACTCCATCCAGCTCCAGTACCAAGAAGATAAATATACTAATAATTTATGTTTGTTTTCGAAATAACGGTAAATAGAACTTTCGTTTGAGCCTATTTTTTCGCCTAATTTTTTAAATGTGAAATTATCAAAACCTATAGCATCAATAAGTAATATACTTTGTTCAATAATCTTTTTTCCTAATACAGATGTTTCGGGATCTTTTACATAGATCTTTTCGTTGACTTGGATCTTTAAATTTGACAGTATAATTTCCATAAAAGTTATTTTTAATACAAATGTAATAGTATTACTTTTAAGTTAGCGTATTTAACTTTTATTTATGCAAAAAAAAAGCTGCTCAGATAAAGAACAGCTTTTTTTATTTGTTTGAAATACTTTTACAATAATGAATGACAAGTCATTGCTGCAGGTTGTGGTATTCCCATTAATTCAAGAATAGTAGGAGCAATATCTCCTAAAACACCATCGTGTATAGTTTTTAATTCTTTGTCAACCAAAATAATTGGCACAGGATTAGTCGTGTGTGCTGTATTAGGGCTTCCGTCAGGATTAATCATAGTTTCACAATTTCCGTGATCAGCAATTACAATAGTAGTGTAATCATTTGCTAGAGCAGCTTCGATAACTTCTTTTACGCAAGTATCTACAGCTTCACAAGCTAATATAGCAGCACTCATGATTCCTGTATGTCCTACCATGTCTCCATTGGCAAAATTTAAGCATACAAAATCTACTTCACCTTTGTTTAGTTCAGGTACTAATGCATCTTTTAATTCAAAAGCACTCATTTCTGGCTTTAAATCATAAGTAGCTACTTTTGGAGAGTTTCTTAAGATTCTAGTTTCGCCTTCAAAAGGAACTTCTCTTCCGCCAGAAAAGAAAAAAGTTACGTGAGGGTATTTTTCAGTTTCGGCAATACGAATCTGTTTTTTATTGGCTTTTTCTAGAACTTCACCTAGAGTTTCAGTAATGTTGTCTTTGTTGTAAACAACTTTTACATTTTTATAAGTTTCGTCATAATTGGTAAGCGTAACGTAGTACAAGTTTAGTTTGTGCATGTTTTGCTCATGAAAATCTTCTTGTGAAAGAGCTTCGGTAAGTTCACGACCTCTATCGGTTCTGAAGTTGAAGAAAATAACAACGTCATCTTCTTCGATAGTTGCTAAAGGTTTGTTGTCTGCATCAACCATAACGATTGGGGCAATAAACTCATCAGTAATATCATTTTTGTAACTTTCTTTAATAGAAGTTACAGCATCTTTAGAATGTGTACCTAACCCGTTTACAACTAAATCGTAAGCAAGTTTTACACGTTCCCAGCGTTTGTCACGATCCATTGCATAATAACGACCAATAACAGAAGCTATTTTAACTGGAGTATTTGCAATATGGTTTTCTAAATCTTGGATGTAAGTTGCTCCAGATTTCGGATCTACATCACGACCATCTGTAAAAGCATGAACAAATACTTTGTCTAAGCCGTATTCTTGAGTAGCATCTATTAATCCTCTTAGGTGAGAAGTGTGTGAGTGAACACCACCATCTGAAACTAAACCTAAAAAGTGAACTTTTTTATTGTTTTCTTTAGCGTAAGTAAAAGTATCGACAAGTACTTGCTCTTTTGCTAAAGTATTATTAGCAACTGCAAGGTTGATTTTTGCTAAATCTTGGTAAACGATTCTTCCTGCACCAAGATTCATATGACCAACTTCACTATTCCCCATTTGCCCTTCAGGTAAACCCACATTTAAACCATCGGTACGAAGTTGTGCGCTTGGGTAGTTTTTGTAAAGGCTATTTATAAATGGAACATTTGCATTGTCTATTGCAGATACTTTAGGGTCAGGAGATTTTCCCCAACCATCTAAAATCATAAGGATTACTTTTTTGTTCATCAGAATTTATTTTGTACAAAGATAAGCCATTTGTAAAATGTTTAAGAGTGACTTAGATACAATTATGCTTTATAAAGGGAACGGTATGAAAAAATAATAATTTAATTGTAGAAGGTGTAATTTTTTAAAATATATGCAGATTAGATTTTATTTTTGATACCATTAGGGTCAATGAAATAGTGAATTAAGATTGAAAAACAGGTTTGAGTATAGTATTGATAAGTAAATTGATTAGCCTCGTTAAAGAATTTTTCTTTTTTCGAGTATGTGTTTGAATATTTTTAAATTGCGATTAAGTCTATTTGATTCAAAATGATGTAGTTAGTCAGAATAGTATACTGCAGGCGAAATAGATAATTTGTTTTTCTAACATGTAGGTTTTAATTTATATTTTGCTGTATTTCAGTAAGTTTTGTTATATTTTCATTAAGAGAATACAATAATTATTAGGTTTGATTCGTTAAAAAATGATTAAAAAGTACTTCGTTTCTGCTTTAAAATTTTGCGAGTTACATATTTTTTATATATTTGCGAACCACGAAACAAATTATAACCTAAACACATTCAATGATTTATAAGATTTGCTCCATGTTGTTGTTGGTGATTTTTTTGTCATTTACCACAGATACAAAAACTACCACAGAAGTTAAAAAAGTTGAAAAGAAAAATATTGCAAGTACAATAACTTCAAAGCTTAGATTTAAGAATCAAAGCTGTTTATAGTACACTTAATGCAAATAATTTTGATTTACCTGAACTTAAGAGTTTTACAGAAGCTTTAAAAGGTTTCTATTTATTAAAAGAAAAAGGTGTTATACAAAAAGACCTGTTGACTCTAATTGATTTTAGTTTGTCTTCTAATATGAAACGTCTTTGGGTTATTGACCTTTCTACTAATACAATAGTATTTCAATCTTTAGTTGCTCACGGAAAAAATACAGGAGATGAATTTGCGTCTGATTTCTCAAATACAAATTCTTCTTTTAAAAGTAGTCTTGGATTTTATGCAACTGCAGAAGTGTATAAAGGAAAGCACGGAATTTCATTGCGCTTAGATGGTTTAGAAAAAGGAGTTAATGATAATGCTCGTGAAAGAGCGGTTGTAATTCATGGGGCCAATTATGTTTCTGAATCATTTATAAAAGGAAACAAGAGATTAGGTCGTAGCTTAGGTTGTCCGGCTATCCCAGTAGAATTAACAAATGCTATTATTGAGACAATAAAAGATAAATCATGTTTGTATATTTATCATCCATCTAGAACTTTCGCAATGGAAGAAAGGTTAATTTCTTAATTTAGTATACAAATCTGCATCTAGATTGTAAATATCGTCTCTAAATTCTAAAGAGTTGTCTTTGCTCCAAGCAGTCCAATACCATTGATAGATAGCGTATTTTTTAGCAATTCTTGCGTTGGTAGTCTTTTTGGTTACAATAATAGAATCTATTTTTTCTTTAGACCATTTATTAGAGTCTAATATATGTTGTGCTAATTCCAGTGGGTTTTCAACACGAATACAACCTGAACTTAAAGAGCGGTTACTTCTGTCAAACAATCCACGATGATTCGTGTCATGTAGATAAACACTATGGTTGTTTGGGAATAAAATCTTCATTAATCCTAAAGAATTATGATTTCCTGGGCTTTGTACATAGCGATATCTGCCTGGAGAATTTTCGTTCCAGTCATTTGGTTCTACAACCGAGTTGTCTTTGTCATAGATTGTGATGTTTTTGTTCTTTAAATAATTTCGATTTCGTTTCATTGCAGGTACAATATCTTCTTTTAAAATAGTTGGAGGAACGGTCCATGTAGGATTGAGAACTACAGTTTTAAGAGTTGAGGTAAGTATTGGTGTTTTTCGGCTAATAGTTCCAACAACAATTTTTCGAACAACAGTAGTGTCTTTGTTTTCAACAACATTTAAGCTATAATCAGGTATGTTTATTATAAAATAGTTTTCTGCCAATGTATCTGCGTACCATCTCCAACGCTCAATGTTAGCGATAATTTGATTTTTTCTTTTGGTTTTGGAAAAATTTAAAGCATTAACAGTTCCTTTTCCTATAACACCATCGGCAGCTAAGCCATGGCGCATTTGGAATTTTTTAATAGCTTCAAATGTTTTACCATCGTAGATAGAGGTTAGGCTGTCTCTCCCTGTTAAGTCTTTCCAGTATAAAAGTCGTTTTTTTACTGTAATCATGACGCTATTAGTATCGTGTAAGACTACTTTGTCTTTAACATCGATTGTCTTGATATTGTCATTTGGAAATTCATTTAGCAGTGCAAGTGCTTTTAAGAGTCTTTTGTAGGTATATGTTTTTGGTTGACTTTGTTCAATAGTAAGTGCTAAGTCATTATCGTTAAAAGCTTTTATGAGAATGGTATTTACATCAAATGGTTTTTCGTTTAAATCCCAATCATTATATAGTTTCTTTGGGTTTAGCTTTCCTTTATATAAATGTGTTAAGTATTTCTGGAAATTATAGGTAAGTAAAACATCATAAAGTGCCAAGTCTGTATCGTCTAGTTTGCTTATTTTGTTTTCAAAGTCCTTTATTTTTTTTATATTATAATCATTTGGTTCTAAGCCAAGTACTTCTGATTTTTTTAATTCATTAATTATAAAGGTTCTCTTTTCTAGATTGCCCCAAACGGTTTCATTGTTTGAGGCGATATAAAATTTTTGAAGGTTTTCACTTTTAAAAGAATTAATCAACGAGAATCTCCTGGTACCATTAATAAGTATGGATGATTGCGGGAAGGGGTTCAGTTTTCTTTATCGAAAATATTTTTCCTTTTCAGGTTCCACAATAAAGTAATAATATAAAAAGGTAAAGTTTATTCATTTTTAAGTTTTTTAAACATTAGTAGATGTTCTCCAACATCTTTTATTTCAAAAATAGCCCCAGTTTTCTGGTAGCCCATTTTTTCATAAAAACCGACAGCTTCGATTCTGGCGTTAAACCATATTAACTCGCAATTATTGTTAATGCAGTATTCTTCGCAGTGATTTACTAGGTCTTCTCCGAATCCTTTTTTTTTCTGAAATCGTCTAAAATGGCCATTCCTCGAATTTGAGATTGGGAATTTTCTGCAAATGTAATGTTAGAATTTTTAAATAATGAAATGATTCCTACTAAACTTTCGTGTTCAAATAAGCCAAAGTGATGTGTTGTTGCTAAATCATCACCATCAAATCGACAACTTTCTATTGGTTTTCCTTTTCTTAAAACAGGATTGCGTACTAAATAAGTCTCTTGGGCGGGTATTTCTTGTATGTTTGTCATAGTGTTTTATAAAAAAGTAAAATTATAACTTTTTAGTTTTAAATATCTTATAGAATTAGTTTAAATTTTTATGAAATTTTAATAAAAACTTGTTTTTAACTGAAGTTATTATCTATATTTGCACCACAGTAATGCGAAAGTAGCTCAGTTGGTAGAGCTCCAGCCTTCCAAGCTGGTTGTCGCGAGTTCGAGCCTCGTCTTTCGCTCTAAGAGTCAAAAAGTAATAATTTTGACTTTGTTTTGAAAAGAATTATTGTTGAGATAAAATAATTAAATTTATTTTTGGATATTAAAAATAAATTTTTATCTTTGCAGCCTGTTAATGCGAAAGTAGCTCAGTTGGTAGAGCTCCAGCCTTCCAAGCTGGTTGTCGCGAGTTCGAGCCTCGTCTTTCGCTCTTTAAAAAGCCGAAACTTAATAGTTTCGGCTTTTTTATTGCACATAACTCAAATCTGTTTGAGGTTCTAATTCTTCAGGTTCTTGGTTTTGTCTAAAAAGACGAGCAGATAAATTCCCTTTCAAAACAATTTGATCTCCTTTTACATCTAGCCAGCTTCCTTCACGCAATCCTAAAACAGGAAGAGTATTAAAAGCGTGGAATTCTTTTATTCTTGTTTCGCGAGTTTCGCCCATATGTTTAGATTGAGAATCTGGATCTAAATAATGAGGATTTAAATTAAACGGAATTAATCCTAAAGTTTGGAAACTTGGTGGGTAAATTATTGGCATATCATTAGTAGTTTGCATTGACAAACCGCAAATATTGCTTCCTGCACTTGTTCCTAAATAAGGTGTCCCGTTTTTAACAGCTTCGGCTAGGGTAGACATAATGTTATTCTTGTATAGTTGAGTTACTAGTAAGAAAGTATTTCCACCACCAGTAAAAATTCCTTGGGCGCTATTAATTGCTGCTGTAGTGTCTTCAAATTCATGGATTCCTTTTACTTTGATGTTTATTTTTTCGAATGCTTGGGAAACAGTATTGGTGTATTGTTCATGAGAGATACCTCCGGGTCTTGCGAAAGGAATAAAAAGAATAGATTCACAGTTTTTAAAATGCACTTGCAATTCGGGTAATAAATAATCTAAATAGCTGCCGTCATGAAGAGTAGAGGTGCTGGCAATGATGATGCTTTTCATAGGTTTTTATAATGTTTTTATTTAAGTTAAAGGTATTAAATTGTAGATTTTAAAGTCGTAAAATAAAGTTTTAATTAACATATATTTACCAAGTTCTTAGTATTAAATTTAGAAGACATTAAGATACTTTTACAACTTATCCTTATAATGATTTGATGAACAAAGTAGTATGTATATTTTTTGTTTTCCTCGCTAACAACCTTTTGGCGCAAGTAGAGGTTGCTACTGTTCTGAAAGGAAAAGTGGATGCTAACATAATGGATTTAGAAGGGATTTATGTGGTGAATGTGAGAAACAGAAAGCTTTCGGTAGTTACAAATGCTGATGGTTCTTTTTCAATACCTGCCAAAATAGGAGATACGCTTATTTTTTCATCAGTACAGCTTAAAGAGCGGCGAATTATTTTGATAGATGAAGATTTTGCTTCAGACAAATTTTGTGGTAAAAATAGAGGTAGGGATGAATCAATTACGAGAAGTTATTATAAAAAGGTATGATAATATTAATGCGGTTGCGATGGGTATAATTCCAGCCGGGCAACGTTCATATTCTCCTGCAGAACGTAAACTAAAAGGTGCAACTGACTTAGATGCTTCTGTAGGTTTAGGTGGTTCTGTGGCTTTAGACCCTTTGCTTAATTTTTTCTCGGGAAGAAGTGCAATGTTGAAAAAAGAACTAGCGGTAGAGAAAAAAGAAATTTTTATGCAGCTTTTAGAAAAAATGTTTAATACAGATCATTTTGTGCAAAAGCTAAGTATTCCTTTAGATTATGTAAAAGGATTTGAGTATTTTGCTGTAGAGAATGAAAGTTTTACAAAGATTTTGAATACAAATAATAAAACGACAACAGAATTTTTATTAGCAGAATTAGCAGTAAAATATAAAGAAATAATAGCCAGTGAAAAGAATTAACATTTTATTTTTATTTATTTTGTCTCTATTCTTTCAGGTAAGTTTAGGGCAAACGATTGTTACGAAAGAATTTTTTGGAAGAGTTACTGCTGATTCCAGTTCAGTCGAAGCTATAACAATTGTTAATAATACAACTCAGGAAACAACGATGTCAGATAATAAAGGACAGTTTTCGATAGTAGTGAAAGAAGGAGATGTGTTGGTTTTTTCTGCAGTGAATTTAGAGCCAATCCGAAAGCGAATTACTGCCAACGATTTAAAATCGGATCTGGTATTGATAAAAATGGTAGCTAGAAACATTGAGTTAAAAGAAGTGGTTATAAATGAGTTTTCGAATATAAATGCCGAAAATTTAGGAATTATACCTTATGGACAAAAAAAATATACACCAGCAGAACGAAAACTGTATACAGCAAAGTCGTCGGTGACAGAAGCTCTTTTGAATAAAATATCAGGAAGAACTGCTATGTTGAAAAAGAAGCTGTTGTTGAAAAGAAAGAAATTTTGTATTCAAAAATTGAATATCTTTTCGAAGAGAATTATTATACAGAAAGATTAAAGATTCCACTTGAACATATAAAAGGATTCCAACTTTATTGCATAGATGATCCAGAGTTTGTAAATTCGTTGAACGCTAAGAATAAAACAGTTTCTATGTTTTTGATTACGGGGCTGGCACAGAAATATTTAACAATTATATCGAATGAAAAATAAAATAGGAATACTCGTTTTGGGTTTATTATGTCAGCTTTGTTTTGCACAATCTTTGGTAAGAAAGCCATTGCATGGACGGGTAATAAATGATTTTATTGCAATAGAGAATGGTTATGTAGTAAATATAAATGCAAATGTTAGAACATTTATTAATAGTGAAGGGTTGTTTGATATTGTGGCAAGGCCAAAAGACACTTTATTGTTTTCGGGTTTAGCATTTCAATCCAAAAAAATTGTCTTAACAGAAAAAGATTGTTCTCAAGTGCTTTTTATAGTAAAATTAGATTTGGTAAATAATCAGCTGAAGGAAGTTGTTATTACAAAAGATTTAAAAGTAAAAGCTTTTCAAAGCGGCTCTCTGAAATATGTTGATATGCAGTTTGAAGATGATAAACAATCTACAGCAAAAAATACTGCAATGTATTCTGATCAAACTATAAAATACGGAACTAATTTTGTTCGAATATTTAAAGATATTTCGAAATTGTTAAAGAAGAAAGATAATGTTGAAGAAGATTATGTTAGTGATGTAGCCTTTTCTGAATATGTAAAACTAAATTTTAGCCCGAAGTTTTTTGAAAAAGATTTAGCTCTGAAAGACGATGAAATCGAATTGTTTTTATTGTATTGTTCAAATGATCCTCATTCTAAGCAATATTTAAAACCTGAAGATCAATTTCAATTAATGGATTTTTTAATTAATAAGAGCAAAGAATTTAAGAAATTAAATGACTCTAAATAAATGAGAAAAAGGATAGTTTTGCCTGTTCTCTTTATATTGTTTGTGTTGAGTACAGCTTTTTCTTTCCATAAATTTTATGTTGGAGTCTATCAAATAAACTATGCTCCAGAGAAAAAGATGCTGCAAATTACTTCACGGATTTTTATTGATGATTTGAATAATGGAGTTGAGAAAAAATACAAAACAAAAACCAATATTGGTACAGGGAAAGAAACAGAAGCAGACGTTGCTCTTTTGAAAAAATACTTAGCAGAAAATTTTATCATAAAAGTAAACGGTCAGTTAAGACCAATTGTGTTTTTGTCAAAAGAAGTTGAGGCAAATGATGTTTTGGTTTGTTACTCCAAAATAAATGATGTAAGTAAAATTAAAACTTTGGAGATTTCAAATATAATTCTGGTAGATTGGAATTCTGAACAACAAAATATTACACATGTTTCGGTGTTAGGAACAAAAAAAAGCGTGCTTTTTACTGAGTCTTCAAGGAAAGAATTGTTAAAATACGAATAATTTGATACAAATATTCTTTTAATTGTTATTTTCACGGCTTGACAAAACTCCAAAAACCAGTTATGAAAAGAATTTCGATTTTATTGTTTTTTCCTGCCATTCTTTTTGCACAAGAAAAAAATACCACAAATGTAAGGCAGCAAGGAAAGTATGATACCAATAAATTTAGTCAAATGTATGATTTATTGGCAACTCCTAATATGTTTCGTACAGCATCTGGGGCACGCATGCCTGCCTATTATCAACAACAAGCTGATTATAAGATAGATGTTGAGTTGGATGATAAAAAAACAAAATTAACAGGTTTAGAAACTATTACTTATTCTAATAATTCGCCAGATAATCTTGAGTATTTATGGGTGCAATTAGATCAGAATCAAGCTAAAAAAAATACACAATCGACATTAGCTGAGAGTGAAAAAATCAGTCAGGTATTACCATTAACAGGTTTTTCGAATAAATACTTAAAAGAAGGATTAGAGCGAGGTTTTAATATTGATTACGTAAAAGATAGTAAGGGAAACCCAATGTCATACACGATTAATGAAACTATGATGAGAATCAATCTGACTGCTCCTTTAAAAGCAGGTGAAAAAATCTCATTTTCTATTAAATGGTGGTATAATATAAATAATTACAGACAAGATGGTGGACGTTCAGGATATGAATTATTCGAAAAAGATGGAAACAGATTGTATGTAATCGCGCAATTCTACCCAAGAATGGCAGTCTATAATGATGTAGAAGGTTGGCAGAATATGCAGTTTTGGGGAGCGGGAGAATTCGCTTTGCCTTTCGGAAATTTTGATGTAAATATTACAGTTCCTGCAGATCACGTGATGGAAGCTACAGGAGAATTAATGAATAGAAGTGAAGTGTTTACTCCAGAGCAGGTAAAAAGATATGAGCTTGCTCAAAAATCATACGATAAGCCAGTTATCATAGTTACTCAGGCAGAAGCGGAAGTAGCAGAAAAAGGGTTTTCAGAGAAGAAAAAAACTTGGAAATTTAGTGCTAAAAATGTACGTGATTTTGGAATAGCAACATCAAGAAAATTTATTTATGATGCAATGGCTGTTAAACTCGGAAGTAAAACAGTAATGGCAGCTTCAGTGTACCCAAAAGAAGCAAATCCGCTTTGGGAGGAAACTTCAACAAGAACAGTTGCACACACTTTAAAAAGTTATTCTTCACATACATTCGACTATCCTTATCCAAAAGCAGTTTCGGTTTCAGCAGAAGATCAAGGAATGGAATATCCTATGATTTGTTGGAATTTTGGGCGTCCTGATGAAAATGGAGTAACTAGCAAAGAAATAAAAAACGGAATGATTGGTGTAGTAATTCATGAAGTTGGACATAACTTTTTTCCGATGATTGTAAATTCGGATGAACGCCAATGGAGTTGGATGGATGAAGGCTTGAATTCTTTTTTAGAATACTTGGCTGAGCAGGAATTAGATCCTAATTTTCCTTCAAGAAGAGGTCCTGCAAAAAATATCGTACCCTATATGAGTGGAGATCAAAAATTTTTAGAGCCAATTATGTCAAACTCTGAAACCATTCACCAATTTGGAAATAATGCATACGGAAAACCAGCAACTGGACTTAATATTTTAAGAGAAGTAGTTATGGGAAGAGAATTGTTTGATTATGCTTTTAAAACATATGCAAACAGATGGAAATTTAAGCACCCAACACCAGAAGATTTCTTTAGAACGATGGAAGATGCTTCAGCAGTTGATTTAGATTGGTTTTTTAGAGGATGGTTTTACTCAACAGATTTTGTAGATATTGGAATAAAAGAAGTAAAACAGTATTATGTAAGTGAAACTGCAACAGCAGAATTGAAAAATGCTAAGATTAAAAAAGGACGTTTTGGTCTTGAAAAAGGACCTTTTGTGTATTTAATTGATGGAGATAATAAAGAATTAAAAAATTCAGATAAAAAAGCGCTAAAGATTGATGAGGTAAAATTATTGTCAGATTATGTAACAGAGACTTTTACTACGGAAGAAAAAGCAAATTTAAAAGCGCCAAAGTATTTCTATGAAGTTGAATTTAATAAGCCAGGAGGAATGATTATGCCTATTCTTGTTGAAATTACGTATGAAGACGGGACAAAGGAAGAATTTAAATATCCAGCACAAATTTGGAGAAAAAATAATGATACAGCCAAAAAAGTTTATGCAACTGAAAAAGTTATAAAAAGCATTCAGATTGACCCAAAATTACTTACTGCAGATATTGATGTGACTAATAATGCATGGCCAAAAGTAGAAGTAAAATCAAAGTTTGATTAAATATAAAGGGGAGAAGAGACTTGGAAGAGTCTCTTTTTTTAAGTAAATTTTAAAAGAGTAGGCTACAAAATTTAATATCTTTGTGGTACATAAAATAAAAAAGATATGTTTGGTATAGGAGGAGGAGAATTAGTTTTCATATTATTTGTAGTACTTATGCTTTTTGGTTCAGATAAAGTGCCAGAAATAGCTCGTACAATGGGTAAAGCAATGGCGCAACTTAAAAATGCGACTAATGATATTAAAAGCGAAATTCAAAAAGGAGCAGAGGCTAATGGCTTTGATGCAAAAACCTTGGATGATATGACAGGTAACATTAATTCTGAAATAGAGAAGGCTAAAACTAATTTATTAGGAGATGCTACCACGCAATTTGAAAAAACAAAAGAAGATATTGACTCCATTACAGGACCTATAAAACGTCAGTTATAATGCTTGAAAAATTACAAGAATTCGATGTAAATCTATTTGTATTCCTTAACGGATTAGGTTCAGAATCTTACGATAAACTTTGGTTGGTAATTACCAATCAATTGAATTGGGCTCCACTTTTTTTACTATTACTTTATCTTATCTATAAAAAAATAGGGACAAAACAAACCTTGTTTTTGCTCTTGTTTATAGCAATTAGGTCTGCCTCCCTAACAACAGGAGCATGTATTAACCTT